>CALGFH010000108.1 GCA_937881255.1 uncultured Actinomycetes bacterium | reverse complement strand
CTGGCTGCCCGACGCCATGGCCGGCCCGACCCCGGTGTCGGCCCTGATCCACGCCGCCACCATGGTCGCGGCCGGGGTGTTCCTGGTCGCCCGCATGTACCCGGTGTTCGAGGCCTCCGGGTCGGTGCTGAACGAGATCGGCATCCTGGCCAGCATCACCATGCTGATCGCGGCCCTGCTGGCCCTGGTCCAGGACGACATCAAGCGGGTGCTGGCCTACTCGACCGTCTCCCAGCTGGCCTACATGATGGCCGCCCTGAGCGTCGGCGGGTACTCGGCCGGGATCTTCCACCTGTTCACCCACGCCTTCTTCAAGGCCCTGCTGTTCCTGGCCGCCGGGGCGATCATCCACGCCGTCCACTCCAACAACATGAGCGAGATGGGCGGGCTGGCCAGGGCGATGCCCGTCACCTTCGCGACCTTCCTGGTCGGCGCCCTGGCCCTGACCGGGATCGCCCCCCTGGCCGGGTTCTGGTCCAAGGACGAGATCCTCACCGACGCCTGGAACGCCGGCTTCGGCGGGGCCGGCGAGGCCGCGACCAGCCAGAGCGTGGCCCAGATCGTGTTCGTCACCGGCATGGTCACCGCCTTCCTGACCGCGCTGTACGTGGGCCGGATGCTGTGGCTGACCTTCGGGGCCGCCTACCGGGGCCAGGGCCACCCGCACGAGGCCGACGCGGCCATGCTGTTCCCGCTGGTCGTCCTGGCCGTCGGGGCCGCCCTGGCCGGGTTCGTGGGCCTGGGCGACAACTCCATCGCCACCTGGATCCAGACCGAGGCCCTGCCCGCCCACGGCCCGGTGACCCTCAACGTCGGCCTGATCGTGGTCACCACCGTGGTCGCCCTGGCCGGCCTGGCCATCGGGACCGCCCTGTACCGGCGCGGCCTGCCCGAGCGCGAGTACCTGGAGCGGGTCCCCCTGGTCTGGAAGACCCTGCAGCGCAAGTACTTCCTCGACGACCTGTACGAGCAGGGCATCGTCCGGGCCGTGGCCGGCGCCCTGGCCCCGGCCACCTCCTGGTTCGACCAGCGGGTGGTCGACGGCACGGTCAACGGGGCGGGGCTGGGGACGAGGCGCCTCGCCCGCGGCCTCCGCTATGTACAGTCCGGGCAGGCCCAGTGGTACGCGGCCGCGCTGTTCATCGGCGTGATCGGCCTGGCCGTCGTGGTGACCCAGCTGATCGGCAGCTAGCCGGAAGGAGGAGTGCTCGGCGTGGACTGGTTCGACGACTCGGCCCTGACCCTGGCCGTGTTCCTGCCCCTTCTCGGCGCGGTCGCGGTGGCCGTGCTCCCCAAGGAGCGGGACGGCCTGATCCGGGGGGCGGCCCTCAGCTTCACCGCGCTCGCCCTGCTGGCCGGGGTGGGCATGCTGGCCCGCTTCGACTACGAGGCCGGGGCGGCCATGCAGTTCGAGGTCGCCCGCTCCTGGATCCCCTCGATCGGGGCCGGCTACCACGTCGGCGTCGACGGCATCGCCCTGCCCCTGCTGGTGCTGTCGCTGCTGCTCAGCCTGCTGTGCGTCGTCTACTCCTGGAAGATCCTGCCCGAGCCCCGCAACCCCAAGGCCTTCCTGGCCCTGCTGCTGCTGCTGGAGACGGGCATGAACGGCACCTTCGTGGCCCTCGACCTGGTGCTGTTCTTCGTCTTCTGGGAGACGGTGCTGATCCCCATGTACTTCATGATCGCCGTCTGGGGCGGGGCCAGGCGCGACTACGCCTCGATCAAGTTCATCCTCTACACCCTGATCGGGTCGGTGGTCATGCTGCTGGGCTTCCTGGCCCTGTGGCTGCGCTCCAGCGACGAGGCGGCCGGCCGCACCTTCGACATCCTGGCCCTGCAGGAGCTGGGCGCGGCCCGCTTCGGCGGCACCTTCGGCACGATCGTGTTCGCCGCCGTGGCCCTCGGCTTCGCCGTCAAGGTGCCGGTGTGGCCGTTCCACACCTGGCTGCCCGACGCCCACACCGAGGCCCCGACGGTCGGCTCGGTGCTGCTGGCCGGGATCCTGCTGAAGATGGGCACCTACGGGTTCGTCCGCATCGCCCTGCCGATCCTGCCCGAGGCCGCCCGGACCTGGGCCCCGGTGATCGGCGTGCTCGGCGCCATCGCGATCGTCTACGGCGCCCTGTGCTGCCTGGCCCAGCGGGACGTCAAGCGGCTGATCGCCTACTCCTCGGTCGGCCACATGGGCTTCGTGATGCTGGGCATCGCCACCCTGACCCCGGTCGGGATCAACGCCGCCGTGTTCGGCATGGTCGCCCACGGCGTCATCACCGGGATGCTGTTCTTCCTGGCCGGGTCCATGCACGAGCGCTACCACACCCGCGACATCGTCGAGCTGGGCGGCGGCATGGCCACCCTGATGCCCCGGCTGGCCGGGGTGTTCACCCTGGCCTGCATCGCCTCCCTCGGCCTGCCCGGGCTGGCCGGCTTCTGGGGCGAGATCCTGGCCCTGCTGGCCGCCTGGAACCCGGCCCCGGGGCTGTCGGTGCCGCTGTTCCGGACCCTGGCCGTGGTCGGCCTGCTGGGGACGCTGCTGACCGCCGGCTACTTCCTCTGGCTCATCCAGCGGGTCAACCTGGGCCGGGTCCCCGACCGCTGGGGCGGCAAGGCCCTTGGCGACATGGCCCCGCTCGAGGTCGCCGCCTGGTCGCCGCTGATCGTGCTCATGGTCGCCCTCGGCTTCGTCCCCGGCCTGATCCTGTGGCTGACCAGCCCGTCGGTCACCGGCTGGTTCACCGACCTGTTCACCCTGGCGAGCACCTGACGATGTCGAGGAGACCCTGACCGTGGCCATCGACTTCCACGCCATCCTTCCCGAGCTGGTCCTGGCCGGCACCGCCCTGCTGGTGCTGGTGGTCGACCTGTTCGTGGAGCGGGCCAAGGTGGTGGCCAGCTGGCTGTCGATCGCCGGCACGGTGGTCGCCGGGGTCGCCCTGGCCAGCCTGGTCGGCGGGGGCACCCGCAGCACCTTCGGCGGGTCGTTCGTGGTCGACAACTACGCCCTGCTGTTCAAGGGGCTGTTCCTGGGCTCGCTGCTGCTGGTCCTGCTGATGAGCCAGCGCTACATCAACGCCGGCACCGCCTACCAGGGCGAGTTCTACTTCCTGGTCCTGTCCAGCTTCGTCGGCATGCTGCTGATGCCGTCCTCGCGCGACCTCCTCATGCTGTTCCTGTCGCTGGAGATCGTCTCGGCCACCGGCTTCATCGCCGCCGGCTTCCGCAAGAGCGACGCCCGCGGCAACGAGGGCGCGCTCAAGTTCCTGCTCATCGGCGTGCTCTCCACCGCCGTGATGCTGTTCGGCATGAGCCTGGTCTACGGCTTCACCGGCTCCCTCCAGCTCGGCATCATCGCCGAGCGCCTGGCCCAGCTGGGCGACGAGCCGGCCGCGGTGATGGCCGTGTTCCTGGTCATCACCGGCTTCGCCTTCAAGGTGTCGGCGGCCCCGTTCCACTTCTGGGCCCCCGACACCTACGAGGGCTCCCCGGTCCCGGTGGCCGCCTACCTGTCGGTCGCCTCCAAGGCGGCCGGGTTCGCCGGCCTCCTCCAGGTGACCTTCGTCGCCTTCCCCTCCTACGCCCGCTACTGGGCCCCGGCCTTCGCGGTGCTGGCCGCCATCACCATGCTCCTTGGCAACGTGATCGCCCTGGCCCAGACCAACATCGTCCGCCTGCTCGCCTACTCCTCGGTCGCCCAGGCCGGCTACATGCTGGTCCCGTTCGCGGCCGGCTCATCCGCCGACCCGGCCGTCCGCGAGGAGGCCTTCCAGGCCGTCCTCGTCTACCTGCTCATCTACGCCTTCACCAACCTGGGCGCGTTCGCCGTCGTCACCCTGGTCAGCCAGCGCCAGCCCTCCAACCTGATCACCGACTACGCCGGCCTGGCCCGCCGCTCCCCGGCCCTCGGCATGGCCATGACCGCCTTCCTGTTCTCCCTGGCCGGCATCCCCCCGGCCGCCGGCTGGTACGCCAAGTTCGTCATCTTCAAGTCGGCCATCAACGGCGACACCCTCACCCTCCAGCTGCTGGTCGTCTTCATGGCCGTCATGACCGTGGTCGCCCTCTTCTACTACGCCGGCGTGGCCCGCAGCCTCTGGCTCGGCACCCCGCCCGAGGGCGCCCCCGAGCTGGCCGCCCCCCGCGTCTCCCCGGCCCTCGGCACCGCCATCGCCCTGTCGGCGGCCGGCGTGCTGGTCCTCGGCGTCCTCCCCAACCTCCTGGTCCAGTACGCCCCGGTCTCCACCCTGGTCGCGGGTCCGTAGCCTCCGTACACCACGTGGTGTATCGTGGTGTCATGGGTCGGACCAACATCGAGATCGACGACGAGCTGATCGAGCGGGTGATGCGTCGCTACCAGCTGCCCAGCAAGCGGGCCGCCGTGGAGCTCGCCCTCCGGCGGCTGGCCGGCGAGCCGATGAACCGTGACGAGGCGCTGGCCATGGAGGGCACCGGCTGGAGCGGCGACCTGGGCGCCATGCGCGAGGCCGACGCGACCGCCTGGCCGACCGACGCGACCGCCGGGTCGTGATCCTGGCCGACACCTCGGCCTGGGTCGAGTACCTGCGCGCGACCGGCAGCCCCACCCATCTCCGCCTGCGGGAGCTGATCGCCGCCGACGGGGAGCTGGCCACCACCGAGGTCGTGACCATGGAGCTGCTCGCCGGGGTGGCCACCGCCGAGGAGGTGACCCGGCTGCGCCGCCTGCTCCTGCGCTTCCAGCTCCTGCCGATCGAAGGGCTGGCCGACTACGAGGCCGCCGCCGCCCTCTACCGCCACTGCCGCGCCAGGGGAGAGACGGTCCGCAGCACGGTCGACTGTCTGATCGCGGTCGTCGCCATGCGCCACCGGGCGACCCTTCTCCACCGCGCCCACGACTTCGAGGTCATCGCCAGGCACACCCCACTCAGGACGGCTGGGGCCGGTCGGTGAGCACCAGCACCGCGAACCCGAGGACGGCCAGGGCGAGGTTGGCGAGCAGCTCGTAGCCGGACAGGAAGTCGACCCGGGGGATGACGACCCGGTTGAAGAAGTTGAGGAACAGGCCGAAGAAGGGCTGGACGGCCAGGTGGTCGATGGCCCCGCTGATGCCCTGGGGGACCATCGCAACGACCGACGGAAGTACCGGCCGCCGCGACTTCGGTATCGATCCCCCGCGCCGGCGGTGGGACCAGCCTCCCGGGCCGGTACGCTCCGAGGATGAACGCTCCGGCCACGACCATGGCGACGGCGGCGCGGACGCCGAGCCGGCCCCGGCGGCGGCCGCGCGACTGGGTCGTGGACACGTGGCTGTTCCTGGCCGCGACGATCTTCGGGCTGCTGGTGATCGGTGGGCGCCTGGATTCGTCCACCATGCCGGCCACCTGGCTGTTCACCGCCGACGTGATCGCCGGCGGGCTGGGCTGCGCCGGGCTGTGGCTGCGCCGCCGCTGGCCGGTCGGGCTCGCCCTGGTGCTGCTGGCGTTCTCGACCTTCTCGGAGGTGGTGGCCGGGGCCGTGGTGGTGGCGACGCTCACGGTCGCCATCCACCGGCCCCCGCGGACCACGATGGCCATCTTCGGCCTGAGCCTGCTGGCCGGGCTCGTCTACGTGGTGATCCGGCCGGAGCCCGGGATCCCGGCCTGGCTGCTGTTCTCGATCGGCGTGGTCGTCCAGAGCGCGGCCGTGGGCTGGGGCCTGTTCATCCACTTCCGGCGCCAGCTCGTGCTGTCCCTGCGCGAGCGCGCCGTCCGGGCCGAGACCGAGGCCCAGCTGCGGGCCGAGCAGGCCCAGCAGCGCGCCCGCGACGAGATCGCCCGGGAGATGCACGACGTCCTCGGCCACCGGCTGTCGCTGCTGAGCGTCCACGCGGGCGCGCTCGAGTTCCGCCCCGACGCGCCCGCCGAGGAGGTCGCCCGGGCGGCCAAGGTGATCCGGGAGAACGCCCACCAGGCCCTCCAGGACCTGCGCGAGGTCATCGGCGTCCTGCGTGCCCCGACCGAGGCCAGTCGGGCCGAGGTCGAGGCCGTGCAGACTGGGCGTGCCCCGCCCGGGTGGGCGTCGGCCCCGGTCGGCGAGCTGCCCCAGCCGACCCTGGCCGACGTGCGCCAGCTGGTCGCCGAGTCGGGCCGGGCCGGGATGCGGGTCAGCCTCCGCGACGAGACCGGCGGCCCCGTCCCCGACCTGGCCGGCCGCACCGCCTACCGGGTCGTGCAGGAGGCCCTGACCAACGCCCGCAAGCACGCCCCCGGGGCCGAGGTCCGCATCCACCTGGCCGGGTCCCCCGGCGCGGGCCTGACCGTCGAGGTCCGCAACGACGCCCCCACGGCCCCGCCCGACCCGGCCGCGGGGCCCGACCCCGGGCCCGCGCGTCCCGCCGGGCTTGCGACCGAGCCGGGTGCCGGGCAGGGGCTGGCCGGGCTGGCCGAGCGGGTCGCCCTGGCCAGCGGGCGGCTGGAGCACGGGCCGACCGCCGGGGGCGGCTGGTGCCTCTCGGTATGGCTACCCTGGCCGGCATGACCGCGCCCGAGCCCGAGACCGAGACCGTCGGCGTGCTGGTGGTCGACGACGACCCGCTGGTCCGCGCCGGCCTGGTGATGATGCTGGGCGGCGCCCCCGACATCCGGGTGGTCGGCGAGGCCGGCGACGGCACCCAGGTCCTGCCCATGGTCGACCGGTACGCCCCCGGCGTCGTCCTGATGGACATCCGCATGCCCAACATGGACGGCCTGGCCGCCACCGAGGCCCTGCGGGCCCGCCGCCACGCCCCCGAGGTCATCATCCTGACCACCTTCGACGCCGACGAGCACGTCCTGCGGGGGTTGCGGGCCGGCGCCGCCGGGTTCGTCCTCAAGGACACCCCGCCGGCCGAGATCGTCGACGCCGTCCGCCGGGTCGCCAAGGGCCTCCCCGTCCTCTCCCCGGCGGTGACCCGGCGGCTGATCGCCAGGGTGGCCGGCTCCGGCCACGACCGCCGCACCCGGGCCAGGGAGCGCCTGGCCCTGCTCAACGACCGCGAGCGCGAGGTCGCGGTGGCCGTCGGCCAGGGCCGCTCCAACGCCGAGATCGGGTCCGTCCTCTACCTCAGCGTCCCCACGGTCAAGACCCACGTCTCCAGCATCCTGACCAAGCTCGACCTCAACAACCGGGTCCAGATCGCCCTCCTGGCCCACGACGCCGGCCTCCTCGACGACCCCGAGTGAGGCGGCGCCGGGGACGTCTCAGACGCGACCCGGGGCCGGCTGGCGGCGGCCGCTGCGCCAGGCGTCGCCGAGCTTGACCCGGGCGCCGGTGCGGAGGATGGCGCCCTCGTAGAGGCGGGCGGCGAGCAGGACCACGGCCACGATCGAGACCAGCATGATGCCGAGGGAGAGGGCGATCTCCCAGAGGGCGGCGTCGCCGCCGGCGATCCGCAGGGGCATGACCAGGGGGGCGACCGGGGGCAGGAACGACGACACCTTGGCCAGGGTGGAGTCCGCGCCCGAGACCGAGCTGGTGAAGGCCACGAAGAAGGA
>CALGFH010000107.1 GCA_937881255.1 uncultured Actinomycetes bacterium | reverse complement strand
GACTCGATCGCCAGCCTGGAGATCGACCTGGCCCTCGGCGGCCTCGGCTAGGCGGACGGGGGCGGTAGTCCGCCCCGGGACGCGGACACGGGAAGTGGCGTCCCGGGGCGGCACAAGCAGCGTAAGTCAATTGCGCGGCTGATTCAGGTAGGAATCCGCGCCGGCGGCGGCGAACCCGGCCTGGGCCGACGGGGAGCTGTCGGCCAGCCAGGCGCACGGGTCGCCCGGGACCGGGGTGGCGACACGGTCGAAGTAGACCACCGCCCTGACCTTGGGCATGGCCGTGCGCAGCATCGCCGGGAGCTCGCGGAGCCACTGCTCCTTGCTGCCCATGGCCGGGTCGTCGTGGGAGCCGTACTCGCCCAGCATGCGCGGCTTGGTGTTGCCGACGGCGTCCAGGTGCCCGTACATGGGCTGGGCGGCCTGCTGGAGGCTGCGCCAGGTGTCGCGGGACCGGCCGGCGCAGTTGGCCCAGTTGTAGGGGTCCCAGGCCACCCAGTCGACCACGTCGTCGCCCGGGTAGAGGGCCCACGAGGCGGCCGGGTCGTGGCCCATGAAGGACAGCACCCAGACGACGTTGGGGGCGACCGGCCGCACCCGCTCCACGATGCGCCGCCAGGCGGCCCGGAACTCCTCGGCCGAGCCCATGTCGGCCTTGGAGTCGTTGACCGCGCCCGGCTGGCAGGGGCCGAGGTTGTCCTCGGGCTCGTGCATGAAGCCGACGAACAGCCGGCTGCCGAAGGCGGCCAGGCGTTCGGCCTGGGCGTCGATGGCGGCGTCGTGGGCACCGGCGGCGATGTCGGCCCAGCACAGGGTGGCGCCGCCGAAGACGCGGCTCTCCCAGCCCTCGAACAGGAACCGGCCCTGCCCGGCGTAGGCCTGCTCCTCGGCGGTGGGCCAGGTGTCGTTCCAGTCGTGGTAGCGGTGCAGGATGTCGACCTGCCGGCCGTAGACCGCCTCCCGGGCCTCGACGTCGCCGGGGGCCTGCCCCGGGTAGCTGCCCCACCAGGCGCCCGCCCTGGGCACCAGCTTGTCCGACACCGGCGGACCCGGCGGAGCCCAGGTCACCGTGAGGGCCGGCCGCCGGGCCGGGTCGGGGTGCTCGCTGGAGGCGAAGCGCAGCTGCGCCCCCTGCCCGGCGGGGGAGGTCAGGGCGTAGCTCCGGAACCCGGCCCCGGTGACCGGCCCGGCGTCGATCTCGAAGGTCCCCCCGGGGACGACCGCGGCCGACCCCAGCACGGCCGAGGTGGCCGGCCGCGACGCCCAGGTGACCGAGCCCTCGCTGAAGCTGCCGCTGGCCCGGACCTCGACCCGCCCGGCGGCCGAGATCGGGCTCGCCGACAGCCGCAGGGTCGCCCGGAGGCCGGTCGCCCCCGCCGGGATCGCCCGCAGGTCGAAGCGCAGGTGGCTCTGGGACCGCTGCCCGCCCCCGTTCCGGGCCCGCAGCTCGGCCGTGTCGTAGCCGGCCCGGGCGGCCGTCGAGGCCACGTAGGCGTCCTGGGTGGCCGTCACCGGCCCCAGCTGCTCGGCCCCGGCCCCCGGCCCGGCCGCCAGCGCCGCCCCGGCCAGCCCGGCCACGACGAGCAGGCTGACGAACCGGCGAGCATGGGCCATGCCTCACCCTAGCCCGGCCGCCACACCCCGGACACGGGCAGAAGCGCCAACCCGCGCTCACCCAGATGCAGGAGGGTCAGCCGGCGCAGAAGCCGTACCGGGCCCGAACGAGGAGATCGAGCGCTAGCTGCCCGGGGTGTTGTTGCGCCAGGCCGAGGCACCGGCGGCGGCGGCGGCCTTGGTCTGCTCCCAGCGGCGGCGGGCGATCTCGCTCGGGGGGCGCTCCAGGTGGTCGACCCACTGGCGGGTGGCCGAGAGGAGGGCCGAGCTCACCAGGGCCATGCCGGCGAAGCCGAGCAGGCCGCCCAGCGCGACCAGGACCCCTCCTCCGACGAGCAGGCTGCGGTTGAGCTGGATGTCCCCTCGAGAGCCCTGGTCGGCCATCGTCCTCACTCCTCGCGAGCTGGGCGGATCTGGCGTCCGCCGTCCGGAACGCGCAAACTGCGAAATACAAGCTCGCAAGTCGTACCGGCTTCGTCAACCATCACGATCGAGGGGGATCGACGATGCGACGGACAACCCTGCTCGCCCTCCTGCTCCTGCTCGCCACCGCGCTGGCCGTGCCGGCCACCGGCGCCGTGGCCCAGCCCGGCCAGGCGGCCTCGGCCGCGGCGTCCGCGGGGGCCGACTTCGACAACGACGGGTTCGCCGACCTGGCCGTCGGCGTCCCGGGGGAGAACGACTTC
>CALGFH010000106.1 GCA_937881255.1 uncultured Actinomycetes bacterium | reverse complement strand
ACCCAGGTGGTGGTGAACCCGCCCAGGGCGACCACCAGCCCGGCCGCGGGGGCCCCGGCGGCGGCGGCCAGGCCCATGGAGGCTTCGCCGATGGCCTCGGACCGGGGACGCAGGGCCGGGGGGACCGAGGCGGCGAGCAGGGCGCTGCCGCCGACCACGCCGCAGTTCCAGCCCAGGCCGAGCACGATCAGCAGGCCGACCATGTCGTGACCGCCGAGATGGCCGTCGAGGCCGCCGATGCCGGCCAGGATCAGCAGGACGGCTCCGGCCGCGGCCACCGGAGCGGCACCGAACCGGTCGGCCAGCCAACCGGTGACCGGCGAGGGGGCGAACATGGCGGCGACGTGAAGGCTGACCGCCAGCCCCACGAACCCCAGGTCGTGCCCGTGATGGAGCAGCTGCACCGGGGCCACGGCCATGATCGCCACCATGACCAGGTTGGTCCCGCCCAGGACCACCAGGGCGGCCCGTGCCGGGGCGGGG
Organism: uncultured Actinomycetes bacterium; assembly: GCA_937881255.1. Classification (GTDB taxonomy): domain Bacteria; phylum Actinomycetota; class CALGFH01; order CALGFH01; family CALGFH01; genus CALGFH01. Next base: position 8,208 of record CALGFH010000106.1, on the reverse strand, counting down.
CGGAGCGCCGCCGCGAGCTGGCCTCGGGTGACCGGCCGGCTGGGCCCGTCCGCGCCGGCGGCCCGTGAACCGCGGCCCAGCCCGGGAAGGCCGCGCCGCGCCAGGACGGCGACCGCCAGGGCGGCGGCGGTGAAGGCGGCCACCGCGACCAGGTAGAGGCCGGTCAGCCGGGGCAGCCCGAGCGCCTCGGCCAGCCGGCCCGTCGGGACCAGCAGGGCCGGGCCGGCGACCGTGCCGAGCGTGGTCGCGAACAGGACGGTTCCCAGCGCCCGGCCCCGGGCCTCGGGCCCGCCGATGTCGGCCGCCGCATAGCGCGAAAGGAAGATGGCCGCGTTGGCCCCGCCGAGCAGCAGGCTGCCGGCGAGCATGAGCGGGAAGCTGGCCAGCACCGCCGCGGCGACCACGGCCAGCGCCCCGAGCACGCCGATGGCGTAGCCGGCGACCAGCCCGGCGCCGCGCCCGGCGCGGGCGGTCAGGCGGGCCACCAGCAGCGAGGCCCCGGCCTGGCCGGCGGCCAGGGCGCCCAGGGGGAGGCCGGCGGCGGCGTCGCGGCCGGTCGTCTCGACGGCCAGCAGCGCGGCCGCGGTCCCACCGGCGGCCAGGCCGAGGCTGCCGATGGCGGTGGAGGCGGCCAGCAGCGGCAGGGCCGGCCGCGGCCGGTGGACTGGGAGGACAGGGGCGACAGGGTCGGAACATGAAGTGGTCATGGGCATCATGCTAGACAGGCGGAACGACGAGGAGAATACTCAAGACAAGGCGTTGCCCCGGTTTCGCCATCGACCTGAAAGGAGTTCTGCGGCGATGGGTTCGCGAATCGAAAGATCGCTCGATGCGACCGACTGGCGGATCCTGGACGAGCTCCAGGCGGACGGGCGGCTGTCCTGGAACCAGCTCGGGCGGCTGGTCAGCCTGTCACCGCCGGCGGTGGCCGAGCGCGTCCGGCGCCTGGAGGAGCTGGGCGTGATCGCCGGCTACCAGGCCCGCGTTGACCCGGCCCGGGCCGGGCTGCCGCTGACCGCGTTCGTCCAGATGCGCTGCCGGCTGGACCGCTGCCTGCTCAAGACCAGCCAGGCCAGCGACTACCCCGAGATCGTGGAGATCCACAAGCTCACCGGCGACTACTGCTCCATGCTCAAGGTCCGGGCGGCGTCCATGGAGCACTTCGAGGGCCTGCTGGAGCGCGTCGGCCAGCACGGTGAGATGCGCACCTCGATGGTGCTGTCGACCCAGTACGAGGGCCGCCCGGTCCAGCCCCAGCCCGACGAGTTCCTCCACGCCACCCGGTCCCAGGGATGGAGCCAGCCCCGGTGAGCGTGGGCGACGCGCCGCGGCTGCCGCGGGCGCGTCGCCCCGGGCCGCCTACCTGGCGTACTCGATGTCGGCGATGACCAGCACCGTGACCTCACCGGTGTAGTTCCCGCCGGAGTAGTTGGTGGTGACGTTGTACTCGACGTCCTCATCCCCGATGCTCTGGAGACGGACCGTCACCTGCACGATGTCGCTGGGCCGCGAACCGCCGACGGCGTCCAGCTTGAACGACTTGAGAGCGACCTCGGCGGTCCGGACCTTCTCGCCGAACGGCTTGCTCTGGTTGGTCGAGAACGCGCCCGTCGTCTGCGGGATCTTTATCGTTTCCGATCTGAACTCGAGGGCCATGAGTCAGCTCCTGACTGCTCGTGGAACTCCGGCGGCGGGACGGATCGGAATGCAGGTCGCCAGTCGCGCACCCCCCCTCGGTCCGGCTTCCTGATACGTCGGGAAGCGTAACAGCTGCAAACAGGCAGAACAAGCAGAATGTCCAACTTCGAGCAAGCTTGGGCGTGTTGGGGCGCCGGAGGCGGTACATTCAGCCTGACGTCTCGCCGGGCCGGGAGGGCCGCTGGTGAACGGCCTGGTCGATCGGGTTCGTGCCGCGCGGGCCCAGCTGCTGATGCTGCTGGCCTTCCTCGCCCTGGCGGTGCTGCTGCTCGGCTCCACCTGGGGGTCGCCGACGACCCGGACGCTCGGGGGCGGCGTCGGCGACCCGGGGATCTTCACCTGGTCGCTGCGCTGGACGCCGTTCGCCATCGGCCGCCAGATCTCGCCGCTGTTCAGCGACTACCTCAACCATCCCGACGGCATCAACCTGATGTGGAACACCTGGGTGCCGCTGCCGGGCCTGCTGCTGTCGCCGCTGACCCTGGCCTTCGGGCCCGTGCTGAGCTTCAACGTGCTGCTCACCCTGGCCTACGGCCTCTCCGCCTGGAGCGCGTACCTGGCCATCCACCGCTACGTGCCCAATCACGGCGCGGCCGCGGCCGGGGGGCTGGTCTACGGGTTCTCGCCGGCGATGGTGGCCCACTCCCACCACCTCAACCTGATCCTGATCTTCCTGCTGCCATGGCTGCTGGTGCTGGTCGAGGAGATCGTGGCCCGCCAGGACCGGTCGCCGGTCTGGCTCGGCCTGGCTCTCGGCGTGGCCGCGGCCGCCCAGGTGCTGATCGGCGTCGAGCTGTTCGCCGCGGCGGTGCTGCTGGGCGGGCTGCTGCTCGTCGCCCTGGTGGCCATGCAGGCGCCGCTGCCGCCGGGGCGGGTGCGGTTCGCCGCGATCGGGTTCGGGGTCAGCCTCGTCGTCTTCGCCGCCCTGGCCGCGTGGCCGCTGAAGGAGCAGGTCGCCGGTCCGGGCCGGGTGCACGGCGACCTCACCGAGGAGGTGCGCGGCTCCAGCGACCTGCTGGCCGTGGTCACGCCCAGCCGGCTGTCGGCGATCGCCCCCGACGCCGCCATCCGCCGCGGCGACCGGTTCGCGGGCAGCCGCGAGACCTACCTCGGCATCCCGCTGCTGCTGGTCGTGGCCGTGCTCCTGGTCCGGCACCGGAGCCCGGTGGTGGGGATCTGCGCCACCATGCTGGTGGTCTGCGTGGTGCTCTCGCTCGGCTCCAGGCTGCGGGTGGGCGGGCACCTCACCCCGATCCGGCTGCCCTGGACCGCGATCGAGTCGCTGCCGTTGCTGCGGAACATCGCCCCGGCCCGGTTCGCCCTGCTCGCCGCCCTGTTCGCCGGGCTGCTGCTGGCGGTCGCGCTGGACGCCCTGTGGTGGGACGGGGGCTGGTGGCGGCGGGCCCTGGCCGTCGCCACCGCCCTGGTGGTGCTCGCCTTCCTCGCGCCCTCGTCGCCCTTGCAGCCCCGGCCGGTCGTGGCCACGCCGCCGTTCTTCACCACCTCGGCGGTGACGACGCTGCCCCGGGACGAGGTCGCCCTGGTGGTCCCGTTTCCCCAGAAGGGCCGGGCCAACCGGGCGATGCTCTGGCAGACCGAGGCCGGCATGTGGTTCAAGATGCCGGGCGGCTACTTCGTCGGGCCCGGCCCGGACGGTGCCGCCCTGCGGGAGGCGCCGCCGAGCGCCACCTCGCTCGCCCTCGGCCACATCCAGCGGGGCGGGCGCCCGCCCGACCTGACCCCGGCCCTGCGCCGGCGGATGGCCGAGGACTTCGCCAGATGGAGGGTCCGCTCGGTGGTCCTTGGCCCCATGCCGCACCGCCGGGCCATGGCCGGGTTCCTCACCGACCTGCTCGGCCGCGCCCCCGAGCGGACGGCCGGGGTCGAGCTGTGGGCCGGGGCGACGGTGGCGGCATCGCCACCCCAGGGGGTCTAGCCCCGGGAGTGGAAGCGGCGGTGCAGGTCGTGGACCGCCTCGGTGAGCTCCGGGACCGGGCCCTCGACGGGCTGGCCGGGGACGACCTCGCCGATGGCCAGGGTCCGGACCGGGGGCGGCGGGACCCCGAGCTCGGCCAGCCAGCCGGCCAGCTGCTCGGAGGAGGCCACGTACACGATGCGGCCCAGCCCGACCCAGCCGTGGGCGGCGGCGCACATCGGGCAGTGCTCGCCCGAGGTGTAGACGGTCGCGGCCGCCCGCTCCTCCGGGGTCAGGTTGGCGGCCGACCAGCGGGCCAGCTCGAGCTCCGGGTGGCGGGTCCGGTCGCCGGAGGCCACCCGGTTGTGGTCCTCGGCCAGCACCGTGCCGTCCCCGGCGACCAGCACCGACCCGAACGGCTCGTCCCCGGCCTCCAGGGCCGTCGTGGCCAGCTCGACACAGCGGCGCAGGTGCCGCAGGTCCTGGTCGTTCATCGGCTTCCTTCCCGCGGGTGGCGTGTGCTCCGCCTGGCGGGGGAGCCGGCCCGGTCCCTCCGGCCGAGGCGGTGACGGGGGCCGTCCCGCATCATCGGGGCATGGCCACGCTACCGAACGAACGCATCCAGGCGCTCGACGTCCTGCGCGGGTTCGCCCTCTGCGGGATCGTGCTCATCAACATCTACCAGACCCTGGGGATGCGGGACCTGCCCGCCGGGCTGGAGCACTTCGTCCTGGCCCGCTTCTACGTGATCTTCAGCCTGCTGTTCGGCATCGGGTTCGCGATCTTCCTGGAGCGGGCGTCGGCCCGCAGCGACCGCCCCCGGGTCCTCCTGGTCCGGCGGTTCGTGTTCCTGGCCCTGCTGGGCGGGCTGCACCACCTGCTCCAGCCGGGCGAGGTGCTGCTGCCCTACGCCATCTGCGGGCTGGTGTTCCTGCTCCCCTTCAGCTACGCCTCGAGGCTGGTCAACCTGGTCGCCGGGGTGGTCCTCCTCGGCGGCGGGATCATGTTCGTGGGCGGCGCCGGGCTGATCCCCGGGCTGTTCCTGATCGGCGCGGCCCTGGCCGCCTACCGCGTCCCCGAGGAGCTGCCCGGGCGGGCCGGGCTGCTGACCGTGCTGTGCTGCGGGTTCGCGGCGGCCTCGCTGCTGGTCTGGTGGCTGTCGCCGGTGATCGCCGGCGGGCCGGAGATCGGGGCCCTCGTGGTGGTCCAGCCGGTGCTGATGTCGTGCGCCTACATGACCGGGGTCATGCTGGCCCTCCACACCCCCCTGCGGGCCCCGCTGGCCGCGGTCCTGGCCCCGCTGGGACGGACCGCCCTGACCAACTACCTGCTGGCCACGGTCGCCTTCGTGGCCGTCGGCCGGGCCATCGGGCTGGAAGGGTCGGACCGGTGGGGGGCGGCGATCGCGCTCGGCGCCGGCATCCTGGTCGTCCAGGCGGCGGTCAGCCCGCTGTGGCTGCGCCGGTTCCGGTACGGGCCGATGGAGTGGCTCTGGCGCTGCGCGACCTGGTGGCGGTGGATGCCGACCCGGCTGCGCGAGGTGCGGGCCACGACCTGACGGTGCGACCATCGCATGAGGGGACCGGCGCGGGATGAGCCGACGGTGCGACCATCGCCCGGGGGACCGGCGGCGGGAGGAGCCTGATGGGGTGGCTGCGGGACCGGCTGGCCCGCCTGGGCGTGCGCAGCCCGGCCGGGCGCGACGCCGTCGCGGCCGCCGCCCTGGCCGTGCTCGGGCTGGCCCGGGCGGTGGTCACCCTGGTCGTGAGCGGGGGCAGGCTGCCCGTGCCAGGTTGGCAGCTGGCCGCGGCCAACCTGACCTCGACCGCCGACTTCGGCACGATCGCGCTGCGCCGCCGCGCCCCCCGGACGGCCCTCGCCCTGGCCCCGGCGGCCAGCCACGGCATCCCCGGGCTGCTCGGCGCCTACGTGCAGACCCGGCGGGCCTACACCGCCGAGCTGGTGGCCAGGGCCGAGCGGCTGGAGCGCGAGCAGCAGGAGCGGGCCCGGCTGGCCGTGGTCGAGGAGCGCGGCCGGATCGCCCGCGAGCTCCACGACATCGCCGCCCACGACCTGTCGGCCATCGTCGTCCAGGCGGGCGCGGCCGACCGGCTGGTCGACCGGGACGCCACCGCGGCCAAGGCCACCCTGGCGTCGATCCGCCGGCAGGGCCGCGAGACCCTGACCGCGCTGCGCCAGCTGGTCGGGGTGGTGCGCGACAGCGACGAGGCCGGCCCGCGGGCCCCGCAGCCGACCCTGGCCCGGCTGGACGAGCTGGTGGCCGGCGCCCGCGAGGGCGGCATGGCGGTCGAGACGACCTGGAGCGGCCACGGCCGCCCCCTGCCGCCAACGGTCGACCTGGCCGCCTACCGGATCGTCCAGGAGGCGCTGACCAACGCCCGCCGCCACGCGCCCGGCGCGGCCGTCTCGGTCGCCGTGGCCGTCGACGACAGCGGGGCCCGGGTGGTCGTGGCCAACGGGCCGCCCGGGATGCGCGAGCGGGTCCAGCTCACCGGCGGCACCCTCACCGCCGGACCCACCGGGCAGGGCGGCTGGCGGGTCGAGGCCCGGCTGCCCGCCCCACCGCCCCAGGACGGGCGGCCGTGAGCATCCGGGTGGTGCTGGCCGACGACCAGGCGGTCGTGCGGGCCGGCTTCCGCACCATCCTGGAGGCCGAGGCCGACATCACCGTGGTCGGCCAGGCCGCCGACGGCCAGGCCGCGATCGCCGAGGCCAGACGGCTGCGGCCCGACCTGGTCCTGATGGACGTGCGCATGCCCGGGACCGACGGGATCGCCGCCACCGGGCGGCTGGCCGGCCCTGGCGTCCAGGACCCGGTCCCGGTGCTGGTGGTTACCACCTTCGACCTGGACGAGTACGTGTTCGCGGCCCTGCGGGCCGGGGCAAGCGGCTTCCTGCTCAAAGACGTGGAGCCGGACGAGCTGGTCGACGCGGTCCGGGTCGTCGCCGGGGACCACGGCCTGGTCGCCCCCCAGGTGACCCGCCGGCTGATCGCCGAGTTCGTACGGTCCTCGCCCCTGGCCCCGCCCCCGGACGAGCTGCGGGGCCTGACCGACCGGGAGCGGGTCACCCTTCAGCTGATCGCCCGCGGGCTGTCCAACGCCGAGATCGGCGACCAGCTGTCGGTCAGCCCGTCCACGGTCAAGACCCACGTTGGCAACCTGCTGGCCAAGCTCGGCTGCCGGGACCGGGTCCAGGCGGTGGTGTACGCCTACGAGCACGGTGTCGTGACCCCGGGCGAGGATCCCACCGGGCGGGGCGCCGACCGAGGAGAGGAGGGTCGCCGGTGAGGGTGCTCGGCATCGCCCTGACCGCGGTGCTGATCGTGCTGAGCGTCGCCGGGATCGTCGGCGGGTTCGCGCTGCTGGCCCGGCGGCTGCTGGGGCTGCGGTTCGGGCTGGTGCGGCTGCTGCTGGCCGGGCTGGCCGGGTTCGCGGTGGCCGGGCCGATCGCCCAGTCGCTGGTCGGGAGCCTGCCCGACGACGGCGCGGGCGCGACCCCGCTGTGGTTCCTCATCCTGGCCGCGGCGTGCGCGCTGGTGGTGGCGATGGTGTTCCTGGTCGTGGCCGAGGCCCTGGTGCCCAGCGGCTCGCTGCCAGGTCCGCTGGAGCTGCGGCGGGAGCTGCGGGGGCGGGTGGCCAGGGCCCGGCGCTCCTCCCAGATCAGCCGGATCGCGGTCCGCGACGCCCTGGGCCCGTACCTGAGCGGCCGGCGGGGGGCCGAGCTGGACTCCCCGGGCGGCCGGCGGCGGCTGGCCCGCTCGGTGCGCCTGGCCCTGGAGGAGGGCGGGGTCACCTTCGTCAAGCTCGGCCAGGTGCTGTCCACCCGCCCCGACCTGCTCCCGGCCGAGCTGGTGGAGGAGCTGGGGCGGCTCACCGACCACGTCGCCCCCGCCCCCTGGGACGAGGTCGAGCAGGTGCTGGCCGCCGACCTGGGCCGGCCCGTCGACGAGGTGTTCGCCGAGTTCGACCCGGAGCCGCTGGCCGCCGCCTCGGTCGCCCAGGTGCACGCGGCCCGGCTGCGGTCCGGGGAGGAGGTCGCGGTCAAGGTCCAGCGACCCGGGATCCGGACGGTGGTCGAGCGCGACCTGGACATCGTGGCCCGCCTGGCCCGCTCGCTCGAGTCCCGGACCCGCTGGGCGCGCTCGCTCGGGGCCCGCGAGCTGGCCGTCGGGTTCGCCGACGCCGTCCGCGAGGAGCTCGACTTCCGCATCGAGGCGGCCAACATGGCCGGGGTGGCGGCCACCGCCGACGGCGCGGTGCGGATCCCCGCCCCCCACCAGCCCCTGTGCGGCGAGCGGGTGCTGGTCATGGAGCGCCTGTCGGGCACGCCGCTCGGGGCGGCCGGGCCGGACCTGGACGTGCTCGGCCCCGACCGCCAGGCCCTGGCCCGCCAGCTGCTGGCCTCGATGCTCGCCCAGGTCATGGTGGCCGGGGTGTTCCACGCCGACCCGCACCCGGGCAACGTCATGGTGCTGGCCGACGGGCGGCTGGGGCTGCTCGACTTCGGCTCGGTGGGTCGGCTCGACGGGTCGGTGCGGGCCGCCCTGCAGCGGCTGCTGCTGGCCATGGACC
>CALGFH010000105.1 GCA_937881255.1 uncultured Actinomycetes bacterium | reverse complement strand
ACCGGGTCGTCCCCGCCGCCGCGGAGCTCGACCGTGACCGTCCCGTGGCCGTCGCCCAGGCCGTGCTCGACCGCGTTCTGGACCAGCTCGTTCAGCACCACCGCCAGCGGGGTGGCCACGGCCGCGTCGACCCGCACCGAGGCCGTGTGCAGCTCGATGTGGGCGTCCTCGCGGCCCAGCGAGCCGGCCAGCATCTTGACGATGCGACCGGCCACCTCGGCCATGTCCACCGCGCCCTCGAACTCCTCGGTCAGGGTCTCGTGGACCAGGGCGATCGAGGTGATCCGGCGCACCGAGTCCTCCAGGGCGGCCACCGCCTGCGGGTGGTCGCCGAGTCGGCGGGCCTGGAGCCGGAGCAGGGAGGCGACCGTCTGGAGGTTGTTCTTGACCCGGTGGTGGACCTCGCGGATGGTCGCCTCGCGCCGGGAGATGACCCGGTCGCGCCGGCGCAGCTCGGTCGCCTCCCGGACCAGCACCAGGGCCCCGCGGCGGCCGGCGCCCCGCAGCAGCGGGACCACCCGGACGTCGGTGACCGCCCCGGCGGCGTCGATCTCGGACTCGACCGGGCGGCCGCCGGCCATCGCCTCGGCGACCAGGATGGCCGCCCGGTGGGGGAGCGGCTGGCCGAGCGGCAGGGAATTGGTGCCCATCCGCCGGAAGGCCGAGGTGGCGTTGGGGCTGGCGAACTCGACCCGGCCGCTGGCGTCGAGCACGACCAGGCCGTCCCCGACCCGGGGCGAGGCCGTCGGGTCGATGGCCTCCACGAACGGGAACGCCCCGACGGCCACCATCTCCAGCAGGGCCTCGGCCGCGCCCAGGTAGGACGCCTCCAGCCGGCCGGTGGGGCGGGCCGGGGTCTCGGGCGACTCGACACTGAGCACGGCCACGATCTCGCCCTGATGGCGGACGGGCACGGTCTCGACCCGGACCGGCTCGGCGTCGATCAGGATCGGCTCCAGCGACCGCTGGCGCCGGCCCTCCCGCCAGGCCCGCTCGACATACGGGTGCCAGGTCGGCTCGACCACCTCGCCGACCAGGTCGACCGGGTAGAGGGTGCGGGCGGTGTAGGGGCGCAGCTGGCCGACGATGCGGAAGCTCTCGCTGCCCTCGACGGCCAGGAACAGCAGCAGGTCGGCGAAGGCGAGGTCGGCGATCAGCTGCCAGCCCGCCATCAGGCTGTGGAGATGCTCGATCGCGTCGTCGGACAGCCGGCGCCGGACCGGCGGGGCAACGTCACTCATGGCGTCAGCCTAGCCGCCCCGAGGCCCCGGGTGGGCTGGCTGGGAGGAAGTGCACAAAAACCTTAACTTGCTCGTACACCTTAGACGGTCAATGTCCGAGACAATTCGGCGGTCGGATACTACCCCGTTCACCTGCTCGTCTGATCCGAACTACGCAGAATTGAGGGCGCTCGCAGGAACGGTCAGCGCAGATAATGACCATCGAAACGGCTCGTGACGGCATGCGTGGTCGGGATCGCGGGGGGCGTACCAACTCGTCGTCGTTCGCGTCCCCCCGGACGAACGACCTACGAGGAGGGGCAATGCAACGCCGACGACTGGCCGCCGCGGTCCTGGCCGCCTTGACGGCGGCTCTGCTCGCCATACCCGGGGTCGCCGCCGGCGCCCAGGCGGACGAGGAGTCGCTGGTCCGGGTGGCCCACTTCGCCCCCGGTCTGCTCAAGGGCGACGTGTACGTCGTCTACGTCAACGGCCGCCTCCAGCTCAAGGGCGTGCCGTTCAAGACCGTCTCGGACTACCTCAAGGTCAAGCCGGGCAAGTTCAAGGTCGAGGTGCGCGAGGCCGGCGAGCCGGCGAACTCGCCCCCGGTCATCGGGGCCACGGTCGAGCTGGAGGCCGGCAAGGCCTACACCGTCGCCGTGTTCGGCCAGCTCACCTCCGTCAAGGCGGCCCTGCTGACCGACGACATGTCGCGCCCCGGGAGCAGCAAGAGCAAGGTCCGGCTGATCCAGGCCATCCCCGGCGAGAGCGCGGTCGACCTGGTCAGCGGCGGCGACGTGCTGATCGCGAACGCGCAGTTCCCCTCGGCCAGCGACTACCAGGAGGTCCCGGCGGGCTCGGTCGACGTCGAGGTCCGCAAGACCGGCACCGGCGAGGTCCTGGCCAAGGCCGACAACGTCAAGCTGGCCAGCGGCTCCATCTCGTCGCTGGTCGCGGTGGGCGGCATCGGCGAGAAGCTCGAGCTGCTCGACATCAGCGACGCGGCCGCCGCGGTCTCGGCCGCCGGCGGGGTCGCCACCGGGGCCGGCGGGACCGCCACCAGCCCCAGCCCGGGTGGGCGCCGGTTCGCGCTGCTCCTGCTCATCGGCTGCGGCCTGGCCGCCGTCACCGGGTTCGTCGTGCAGCAGCGGCGGTCGAGCAGCTAGGGGGCCGCTGGGACGTCATGGCCAGGGGAGACAGGGTCCGCCGGGGGGTGGTCGTGGGAGACAGGGTCCGCCGGGGGGTGGTCGTGGTGGGGCTGGTGATCACCGGCGCGGCCGGCTGCGCCGCTGACCGGCCGCCGGGGGAGCGGGTGTCGCACGCCGCTCCCCCGGCCAGCCGTTCCGCGGTCGCCGGGGCCACCAGCACGCAGCCGGCGGCCGGCCCGACCCGCCCCACCGAGGTCATCGACTTCCCCGTCGGTTCGTGGCGCCGCCTGCGGCCATCGCCCCCGGTGCGGGTCGAGATCCCCGCCATCGGCGTGTCCTCGTCCCTGGTCCGGCTGGGGCTCAACCCCGACCGGACCATGGAGGTGCCCGGCGACTTCCAGGTCGCCGGCTGGTTCACCGGTGGCCCCCAGCCCGGCCAGCTCGGCCCGGCCGTGATCGCCGGTCATGTCGACTCCAGGACCGGGCCGGCCGTGTTCTACCGGCTGCGCGAGCTGCGCCCCGGCGACGAGATCCGGGTGGTCAGGGCCGACAAGCGGGTGGTGAGGTTCAAGGTCGACTCGCTGGCCAGCTATCCCAAGCAGTCACTGCCGTCCGAGGCCGTCTTCGGCGCCACCACCTCCCCGGCGCTGCGCCTCATCACCTGCGCCGGCACCTTCGACCGGGCCAGCCGCAGCTACCGTGCCAACCTGGTCGTCTCGGCCACCCGGGTTCCCGACGGCGCGGGGGCGGCCCGATGAGCGACCGTCGCGACCGGACCGAGGGCCGCGGGGGCCGCGCCACCTCGACCTCCCAGCCACCCCCGTCCCGCCCCGAGCCGGGGCCCGGCCAGCCGGCCCGCTCCAACGGCCCCGAGCGCACCCCGCTCCCGGGCCCCGGCGCACGGGCCCGCCAGCCCGTACCCGGTCCCGAGGGCCCCGCCCTCCGGGTCATCCTGGTCTCGCGGGACAGCATGCTCGCCGGCGCCCTCCGCTCCCTGATCGAGGCCCCCGGCGGGGTCCGCATGGTCGACTGGTACAGCGAGGACCTCGACAGCGTCATCCGCCACGCCGACGTGGTCGTCGTCGACATGCCCCCGACCCTCCACGAGCGGACCTTCGCCGTGCTCGACGGCCGCTTCCTGGGTCGCACGGTCGTCCTGCTCCAGGAGGGCGAG
>CALGFH010000104.1 GCA_937881255.1 uncultured Actinomycetes bacterium | reverse complement strand
GTCCGGCGACGGCCGCCGCCAGCTCCAGCTCTACGTGGTCGACCGGAGCGGCGGCCAGCCCCGCCTGCAGCCGGTCAACCTGTCGGTTGAGTAGTGGCGATGTCGAGGGTCGCTGCCCAGCTCGCGAGGAGCCTCAGGCCGTCCTGGGAGGCCGACCCGGGTTCGGCGCCGTACACCACCAGCGACAGCCCTGGGTCGGCCGGAAGGGCCAGCACCTCATAGGTCAGCTCGAGGTCACCGACGACCGGGTGATGGAGCTGCTTGCGGCCGGTCTGGTGCTGGCGCACGTTGTGTGCCGCCCAGCGGGTGCGGAAGGCCTCGCTGCGGGTGGACAGCTCCCCGACCAGGTCCTGCAGCCCCCGGTCGTAGGGGTTGCGGCCGGCCTCGGTGCGCAGGTTGGCCACCAGGTCGGTGGCCGCACCCTCCCAGTCGACGAAGAACTCGCGGGCGCGGGGGCTGAGGAACACGAACCGGGCCACGTTGGCCGGCCGGACCGGGTCGATGAACAGCTCGGAGTACAGGGCATACCCGAGCCGGTTGGCGGCCAGGATGTCCCGGCGGCCGTTGCGCACGTCCGCCGGCGCATCGGTGATCACGTCCAGGATGCGCTGCACGCCTGGCCGGACCCGCTGCTGGGCCGGACGGCGCCGCGGCCTGCCCGTGGTGTTGGCCGCCCTGGCCAGGTCGAACAGGTGCCCGCGCTCGGCCTCGTCGAGCTGCAGGGCCTGGGCGAGCGCCTCCAGCACGGTCTCGGAGACCCCGCCCAGGTTGCCCCGTTCCAGGCGGGTGTAGTAGTCGACGCTCACCCCGGCCAGCAGCGCGACCTCCTCCCGGCGGAGGCCAGGCACACGCCGGTTGGCACCGTAGGCGGGCAGGCCGGCCTGCTCCGGGGTGATCTTGGCCCGCCGGGAGGTCAGGAACTGGCGGATCTCGTTGCGGTTGTCCACGACCACCGATGCTACGTCCCTCGCTCCCATGGTGGGAGGCCCTGTCAGTACCAGGATCAACAGGGTCTCCCGGACCGGAGCCTTCTCCTGTTTCCTTGGTGTCCATGGCTGACACGCTGACCGCGCGGGAAGCGCCGTCGACCTTCACCTTCGACGCCATCGGCACCCGCTGGTGCGTCGACACCGACGAGCCGTTGCGCGGCGAGGTGCGCGACCGGATCCTGGACCGGATCCGCCGATTCGACCGCACGTACTCCCGCTTCCGCTACGGCAGCCTTCCCTCCAGCATCGGCGTGTCCGTCACCCTCGTCGATGATGTGATCAGTGCCGTCACCGTCACTCCCCGCGCGACCGACCCGACCTCGCTTGACAATCAGACCCGCTTCGCCCGAGCGATCCCAGCCCTCGTCGTCGGCAGGAACATCGACGAGGTCAACCTCTCCAAGGTGGCCGGTTCCAGCGGCACCCCCGACGGGTTCAACGCCGCCATCCAACGGATCAAGGCCGAAGCCACACCCTGACGTCCACCCTCGCGACCCAACCCAAGCTAGGAGCCCAGAAACCGTGCCCAACGAAATCCCTTACGTCACCCTCAACAACGGCGTCCAGATGCCGATCCTGGGCTTCGGCGTCTACCAGATCTCCCCCGACGAGACCGAGCAGGCCGTCACCGACGCCCTCGCCACCGGCTACCGCCACCTCGACACCGCGGAGTCGTACCGCAACGAAGAGGCCGTCGGCCGGGCCATCGGCAACAGCGGCATCCCCCGGGACGAGCTGTTCGTCACCACCAAGCTGTGGGTCCAGGACGGCGGCGAGGACGGCGCCAAGCGAGCCTTCGAGCAGTCGCTGCAGCGACTCGGCCTCGACCACCTCGACCTGTACCTGATCCACCAGCCCTTCGGGGACTACTACAGCTCCTGGCGCGCCATGCAGGACCTGTACAAGCAGGGCCTGATCAAGGCGATCGGGGTCTCCAACTTCTACCCCGACCGGCTCGTGGACCTCGTCGACCACAACGAGGTCACCCCCGCGGTCAACCAGGTCGAGACCCACCCGTTCTTCCAACGCCAGGACTACCAGCAGCTCATGCGCGAGCGCGGCGTCCAGCTCGAGTCCTGGGGCCCGTTCGCCGAGGGCCGCAACAACCTGTTCTCCGACCCGACCCTCAGCCAGATCGGCGCCGCCCACGGCAAGTCGGTGGCGCAGGTCGTCCTGCGGTGGCTCATCCAGCGCGGGGTCATCGTCATCCCCAAGTCCGTCCGGCCGGAGCGGATGGCGGAGAACCTCGACGTCTTCGACTTCCAGCTGACCGACGAGGAGATGACCCGGATCGCCGCGATGGACACCGGCGCCTCGCTGTTCTTCGACCACCGCGACCCTGAGATCGTCAGCCAGATCGGCAACGTCCGCGGAACCTGATCGTCCGCTCGCGGCGGCAGGCCGTACCCATCGCCTTGACCTTAAGGAGACCCAATGCAGAAGCGGAAGCTTGGCAACAGTGACCTGGAGGTCTCGGCGATCGGGCTCGGCTGCATGGGCATCAGCTCCGGCCTCGGCCCGGCCATCGACCGCCAGCAGGGCATCGCCGTGATCCGGGCGGCGGTGGAGCGTGGCGTCACCTTCTTCGACACCGCCGAGGTGTACGGCCCGTTCGTGAACGAGGAGCTCGTCGGCGAGGCGCTCGCCGCCTACCGCGACCAGGTGGTCATCGCCACCAAGTTCGGGTTCCGGTTCGACCAGGAAGGCCGGCAGGTGGGCCTCTCCAGCCACCCGGAGCATATCCGCCAGGCCGTGGACGGTTCGCTCCAGCGGCTCGGAATCGACACCATCGACCTGCTCTACCAGCACCGCGTCGACCCGGAGGTGGCGATCGAGGACGTGGCGGGAGCGGTCAAGGACCTGATCGGAGCGGGGAAGGTGCGGCACTTCGGCCTGTCCGAGGCTGGCCCGCAGACGATCCGACGCGCCCATGCCGTCCAACCGGTCACCGCCCTGCAGAGCGAGTACTCGCTGTGGTGGCGGGAGCCCGAGGCCGAGATCGTCCCGACCCTGGAGGAGCTCGGGATCGGCTTCGTCCCCTTCAGCCCGCTCGGCAAGGGGTTCCTCACCGGCAAGATCAGCGAGGCGACGTCGTTCGACAGCTCCGACATCCGCAGCACCATCCCCCGCTTCACCCCCGAGGCGCGGAAGGCCAACCAGGCCCTGGTCGACCTGCTGGGGCAGATCGCGGCAGGGATGGACGCCACCCCGGCCCAGGTCGCGCTCGCCTGGCTGCTCGCCCAGCAGCCCTGGATCGTGCCGATCCCGGGCACCCGCCGAGTGGAGCGCCTGGACGAGAACCTCGGAGCAGCCGCCGTCGAGCTGACCGCCGACGACCTCAACGAGATCGAGAGCGCCGCCGCCCAGATCGAGGTGCAGGGAGCCCGGTATCCCGAGCACCTCCAGCGACTGATCGACCGCTGACCCAGCCTCTCTGTCGAGTGCGATCCCGTGGTGCAGTTTCCACCAGTGGCACCGTGGTCATCGCGAGGCTTCGTCGGGCGGCTCGACCGGGTGCAGCAGGACGGGTCCGTCCCCGACCTCTACCAGCGCTCGGGCTCCGGGGGGCAGCACCTCCAAGGCGTGGGCGGGCAGCTGCAGCAATCCGGTCGGGCCGACCACCGCGTACTCCACGCCACCGCGGCCCTCCGCGCCCACCCGGCCGCCCCGGATGCTCACGGTGCGGTCCATCGCCTCCGCCGCCTCGGGGTCATGGGTGACCATGACGACCGTGGTGCCGGTCTGGTCCCGTAGGACCCGCAGCAGCTCCAGCACCCGTGCGGCGTTGCCGCGGTCGAGCTGGCTGGTGGGCTCGTCGGCCAGCAGCAGCGGCGGCTCGTTCGCGACCGCCACGGCGACGGCGAGCCGCTGCTGCTCGCCACCGGACAGCGCACGGACCGACCTGCCGCCTGAGGCCTGGAGGCCGGTCGCCGCCAGCAGCGCGCGGGCCCGCTCGCGACGGCGCGCGGCCGGCACACCCGCCAGGCGCATGGGCAGCTCGAGGTTCTGCACGGCGCTGGCGTACGGCAGGAGGTTGCGGGCCGGGGTCTGGAGCACGAAGCCGACCCGGCCACGGCGGAACGCGGTGAGCGCGGCCTCGGGCAGGCGCGCGAGATCCTGGCCGTCCACCCACACCCGGCCCGCGGCCGGCCGTTCCAGGCCCCCGACCAGCGCCAGCAGCGTGGACTTGCCGGCGCCCGACGGGCCGAGCAGCGCCAACAGCTCTCCCCGGGCGATGTCGAGGTCGACGCCCTGCAGGGCGACCACCTCGTGACCGGCCAGCCGGTAGATCTGGAACAGGTCCCGGCAGGCGACCAGACTGCCACGCGCCGGCGGCGTCACAGCACCTCCTCCCGCAGCAACTCGGGCCGGGCCGCGCGCACCAACCCCGCCACGACCAGCGAGAGGCCTGCGGCGACAAGCGCCAAGGCCAGCCCGGCGCCGACGGTCAGCACCGGCCAGTCGGGCAGGTGCAGAGCCGGCGGCACCCTCGGAGGGTCCAGGAACTGCGGCACCGCCGGCAGGACGACCAGCGCGGTGGCCAGCCCGACGGCGCCACCGGCCAGCACCCCCCAGCCGACGAGCACGGCGTGTTCCAGGGCGAGCGGCAGCCACTGGTCCCGGTGGCGCGCGCCGAGCGCGTCGAGCACGGCGAGCTCGAACCGCCGCCGCCGGCCGTCCAGGTACAGGTGCAGCATCATCCCGCCGGTAGCCAGCACCGCCGCAGCCGCCGCACCCAGCACCAGCAGCAGCAGCGCGAGCGCGGGCGCCTGGCGGCCCAGGTCCGCGCGGCGCTGGCCGGCGGTCAGGTCCTGCTCGATCTCCACGCCCAGCCGCTCGAGCCGGCCGACCGCGGCGTCGGCCTGCGGGCCTGCCGCCGCCCAGAGATGAGCGCGCCCGGCGAGGCGGGTGTCACGCCCGTACAGGAGCAGCCCATCCAGGTCCACCAGCGCGGCGACGAACGCCCCGTCGGTCCCGGGCAGGGCCCGGGCGACGCCGGTCACCTTGAGCTTGAGGAGGGTGCCCTGCGCGTCCCTCACGGACAAGAGCCCGCCGACCGCCTGGCCGGTGTCCTCCAGCAGGCCGGTGGTGACCACCGCGGGCAGCTCTTCGGGGACCGCTGCGGAGTTGACCGTGACCCTCGCCTCTGGGTCACGGTGCAGTGCGATGACGAGCGCTCCGCTGCCGGCGGCGGCCGTCGTGGGCAGCACCCGTCCCTGCGCGCTGCGGACGTACCAGCGGTCGGGGTCGAACCCGCCGATCAGGCGCCACCTGTCGCCCTGGCGTGCTCGCACCGCCTCGAACCGGTAGACGCCGGTGACGCCGGCAAGCTCCTCGCTCTCGTCCAGCCGCAACCGCAGCAGCCGGTAGGATTCGGTCGAGGCTGCCCCGCCCGCGCCCACGACCGCGCGGTAGGCGTGCCGGCCCGGCCGGACCGGTCCGAGCAACACCTGAATGATGCGCCCGTCCTCGCCGAGCAGCTCGGCGGTCAGCTCGGGCGGCGCCGAGAGCGCCACCGAGTCGGCCGCGAGCCGGACCTCGATCTCCTCGGCCGGTCCCAGCTCCGGCGGCGGGACCCTGGCGGTCGGTCGCAGCGGGGCGAGCAGCCGGCCGAGCGGCTGCCCGGCGAAGTCCTCGCGCCAGAACGCGACGCGCCCGTAGCGGTCCGGGTCGACGCCGAGCAGCGTGAACGGCGTGCCCGAGAAGGCCACCGCGGCCCCGGTCCGCAACCCCGGCAGCAGCTGCCGGCCGCCCGGGTCGGCGACGGCGGCGATCCGTTCGCCCCGCATGCCCGGGGGAAGACGGACCTGGAGGGCACGGGCCGCGCCGACCTCGGTCCACGCGCGGTCGTGGTGGTTGCGCCGCTGGTCCTGACGCACGGTCACGGCGAACGCGACCAGTCCGAAGGCGGCGGTCAGCAGGACCACGACCCGCAGCGCCGCGCCGCCGCGGCGGGCGACCTGCCTGGCGGCGAGGTAGATGGCCAGGGACCGGGAGCCGGCGTTCGCCCGCACCAGCCCACCGGCCAGCGCAGGCAGCGCCCGGGCGGCGAGCAGGCCGCCCGCGAGCACCGCCAGGGCGGGCGCGAGCAGCGCGACCGGGTCCCAGCCGCCGCCCTGCCGCGGGCCGCCCAGGCGCAGGCTCACCATCCCCAGGATCGCGGCCGCGAGCAGGGCAAGCTCCGGCACAAGCCCGTGCCGTGTGCCCGGTTCGGGGCGCTCGCGGCGCCAGAGCGCGAGCACGCGCCGGCGCACCTGTCCCGTGCCCGCGAGCGCCGCCGCCGCGAGCGCGACCACGCTGACGACGGCGGCGACGCCCAGCGCAGGCAGGGTGACCGCGACCGGAACGCCGGGTCGGAGCTGCACGCGGGCGAGCGCGGACGCGCCGCCCCAGCCGACTGCGAGTCCCAGCGGGAACGCCAGGAGGGTGACCACCGTGAGCTCGTAGGTGGCCAGAAGGAACGCCTGCCGGCTGGAGGCGCCGCGCAGCTTGGCGAGCGCGATCTCCCCCGCCCGGGCGTCCGCCGCCATGCGCGCGACGACGAGCAGCATGAGCATGGCCAAGGCGTCGAGCTGGACGGTGGCGAGCAGCACCGGGGTGGTGAGCGCCCGGCGATCCAGCCTGGCCTGGTCGACCAGGGAGGGCAGCCGGCTCTCGACGCGCGTGCCGCCGGCGGAGGCCCAGGCTTCCCGGCGGAACTGGGTGACCGCCCCGACCAGGGCGGTGGCGTTGCTCAGGCGCACACGTCCCGGGTCGAGCGCGCGCTCCGCCGTGACCGACAGGTTCCTGGTCAGCGAGCGGTCGAGCTCCCGCAGCAGCGCCGTGTGATCCACCAGGACCGCGTCGATGGGCGGATCGCTGCCGCCCCCGCGCTCAGGCGGCGGGGGAAAGTACGCGCGCATCCCCCACCAGGGATCGGTGGGGGTGGGTTCGTAGATCCCCGTCACCACGAGGCCGGGAGCGACCGCCTCGCCCCGCAGGGTGGTGGCCTCCAGGCGGCTCCCCGGCCGCAGGCCGAGCCGCCGCGCCATGCGCGGGCTCACGGCGGCCTGCATCGGCTGGTCCTGCGCGCCGGCCGCCGGGCAGCGGCCGGCGGCCAGCCGCAGGTGCCCGCAGAGGCCCTCGCGGGCGGCGATCCGCGCCCTCGGTCCGTCGCTGTTCCCGGGCCGCGAGTAGGTCAGAAAGCCCTCGCTCTCCAGCCCGAACAACGGCGCTGTGAGCGCGGGCACGGCCAGCCTGGGATCGTGCCGCAGCAGCTGCCGGAGCCGCTCCACCTCGGTGCTGGTCGCGACCCTCCGCTCGACCAGCAGCCCGGCGCTGAACGGCGAGGTCGCCGCCAGCCGGTCCTGCAGCAGGGACTCGCCGGCCGCCCGCAGGTACATGGCCCCGGCCGCGGCCACGCCGACCGCGAACGCGGTCAGGGCGGTCAACGCCAGCGTCAGCCCCGCCCGGGCGACCAGGGCCCGCACGGCCAGCCACAGGCCACCGAACGCCTCCCGCGAGATCGTCCGCATGGTCCACACCCTAGCCAGCAAGTCATGCTCGGGGGAAGCCCGGACGAGGGGGGGAACGTTCTGCCACCCTGGCCTGGCCCGGGGGACGACCGAAGGGAGACGGATGGAGCAGCCGCCCTGGTGGCAGCGCGGGGTGATCTACCACATCTATCCCCGCTCCTGGATGGACAGCGACGGCGACGGGGTCGGCGACCTGCCCGGCATCCTGGCCCGGCTCGACCACCTCACCTGGCTCGGGGTGGACGCGGTCTGGATCTCGCCGGTGTACCCGTCGCCCGGCGCCGACCTCGGCTACGACGTGGCCGACTACACCGCGATCGACCCCCTGTTCGGGACCATGGAGGACATGGACCGGCTGATCGCGGCCGCGCACGAGCGGGGGCTGCGGGTGCTGCTGGACTGGGTCCCCAACCACACCTCCGACCAGCATCCCTGGTTCCTGGCGTCGCGCTCGGGCCGCGACGACCCCAAGCGCGACTGGTACGTCTGGCGCGACCCGGCCCCGGACGGCGGCCCGCCGACCAACTGGGTGGGGTACGCGGGCCAGAGCGCCTGGTGCTGGGACGAGGCGACCGGCCAGTACTACTACCGGTTCTTCCTCGACACCCAGCCCGACCTCAACTGGCGCAACCCCGAGGTCCAGTCGGCCATGCTCGACACGCTGCGGTTCTGGCTGGAGCGCGGGGTGGACGGGTTCCGGATCGACGTGCTCTCGCTCCTGGTCGAGGACGACCAGCTGCGCGACAACCCGGTCAACCCCGAGTTCCGCGAGGGCGACTGGCCGTACCTGCGCCAGCACTTCGCATACACCCACGACCAGCCCGAGACCCGCGAGCTGGCCATGCGGATCCGCAAGGTCGTGGACGAGTACGGCGACGACAAGGTCCTGCTGGCCGAGCTGGTCGTGCCGATCGAGGCGCTCGCCGCCTACCACGGCCCCGACGGCGACGGGATCCAGGTCCCGTTGAACTTCGAGCTGCTTGAGGCGGATTGGAACGCGCGCGGGATCGCCGCGTTCGTCGGACGCTACCTGGCCGTCCTGCCCCCGGGGGCGTGGCCGAACTGGGTGCTCGGCAACCACGACACCCCGCGGGTGGCCTCCCGGCTCGGCCCGGCCCAGGCCCGGGTGGCCGCGATCCTGCTGCTCACCCTGCCCGGCACCCCGATCCTGTACTACGGCGACGAGATCGGCATGACCGACGTGCCCGTCGCCCCCGACCAGGTCAGGGACCCGATCGCGGCGCTGATCCCCGGCCGCGGGCGCGACCCGGAGCGGTCCCCGATGCGCTGGGACGACCGCCCCGGGGCCGGGTTCACGACCGGGACGCCGTGGCTGCCGCTCGGGGATCCGGCCGTGAACGTGGCCGCCCAGCGCGACGACCCCGGCTCGATGCTCGCGCTGCACCGCCGCCTGCTCGCCCTGCGCCACGACAGCCCGGCCATGTCCGGGGGCGCCTACGAGCCGGTCCAGGCCGACGGCGACGTGCTCGCCTACCTGCGCACCGGCGACGACGGGCGCTGGCTGGTGGCCCTGAACCTCGGCCCGGGCGCCGGGCGCCTTGACCTCGCCGTGCGCGGGCGGGTCGAGCTGGCCACGACCCCGGACCGCGACGGCGAGCGGGTCGAGGGCCACCTGGACCTGGCCGGCGACGAGGGCGTGGTGGTCCGGCTGGACTGACCGGGGCTGTGGAGCCTGATGGCCTCGGCTCGTCCGAACCTCAGCTCACAGCCGCGAGTTGCTCACACCACCGCAGGTGAGAAGCGCCACGAAGGCTGGGCTGCCGCGTTGCTACCATCGCGCGGATGACGATTCAACGCTTGGAGAACGTGGGCATCGTGGTGAGGACCTCGCGGCCGCGACGACGTTCTTCGGCCGGCGTCGGAGGGCGCCGGTCGATTGCCACTGCCTGAAGACATGAGGAACCTGCACGCTGAGCCGCGGCGACGCGACGGGAGGCAG
>CALGFH010000103.1 GCA_937881255.1 uncultured Actinomycetes bacterium | reverse complement strand
GGCTCGGAGTCTCAACAGCCCAAGCCGACCGAGGGGACCCTCAACTGTCAACAACGCTACTGGGAACTACAGCTAGGAGGCCGCGGCGGGGAGCATGGCGCTGGTGAGGGCGGCCTGGTGGCGGGCCCCGGCGGCCTGGGCGTGGTCGCCGAGGCAGGCCCAGGCCTGGGCCTCGTCGAGGGCCAGCTGGAGGGCGGCCGCGCTGGCCGGGGGGGCCAGGTCCTGGCCGGAGCGGGCCAGGTCGACGGCGTCGGAGAAGCGGCCGTCGGCCAGGGCCCACAACGCCAGGGCCTCGACCGACCAGGCGGTGAGCTCGGCGTGGCCGGCCTGCCGGCCCAGCCGGAAGGCGGCGTCGCGGGTGGCCTCGGCCGCCTCCCGGTCCCCGGCCTCGAACCAGAGCTGGGCCAGCAGCACCGACAGCCAGCCGGCGGCGACCAGCAGCCGCCGGTGCTGGGCGAGGGTCGGCCGGCGCTCCAGCAGGCGGCCCACGTAGCGGAGCTGGGCCAGCACGGGCGGGATGAGCTCGCGCGGCGGGGTGCCGGCGGCGGCGACGCGGAGCCGGGCCACCGCCCGGTCGATGCCGGCCAGGGTCCCCGGTCCCACCCCGGACGCCTCGGCCCGCCGGGCGACCTCGACCGCCTCGAACATCCGCTCAGCGCGACCCGGCCGACCGGCCGGGGCCGCGACCTCGGGCGGCCCGGCCCCGTCGGTTGCCGTTGGGCCCCTCTCGGGATCGGCCAGGGACCAGAGCGCCAGCAGCACCCCGTCGGCCTGGAGGGCCTCGTCGCAGCGCTCGACCAGCTCGCGGGAGGGGCGGACGGCCGACCGCTCCACCGCGCCGATGTAGGAGCGCTGGTAGCCGGTGCGGCGGCTCAGGCCGGCCTGGGTGAGGCCGTTGCAGCTCCGGAGCCGCCGGAGCACGGCGCCGAGGCAGGCGGCCGCGGCCGCGGTGGGGTCGGGCGTTGGTGCCTGGGCCATCGGCGTCTCCGTTCCGCGCTTCGCGAATGCGAATGCCGCCATTCGCATTCTTTCGCATTCATTCGCACTCGAATCTCTGGACACCCGGGCCGGTTGCGGGCACCGTTCCGGCCGAGATGTTCGAGGAGATGTCGAACGTACCAGGCGGTTGCGACAAAGGAGCGTGGAACGGGTGCGGGTGCTCGTGGTGGTCCTCATCGGCCTGGTGGTGGTGCTGGCCGTCCTCACCGAGGTGTGCCTGCTGCAGGCGGCGTCGATGCGCCGCAAGGTCCGGGCGGTGCTTCCTCCGCCGGAGGACGGCGAGGAGGAGGGCCGCTGAGCGGTCCGGGGGCGCGTTCGCGACGATGGGCTCCGGAGCGGCGCGCCCCCGGCCATCCCCCTCGGGGATCAGGCGGGCTGGGGCTCGGTGGGGAGGACGTCGGCGACCGGGGCGACCACGGCCGAGCGGTCGAGCTGGAGGCGCCCACCGGCCATCGACTGGAGCTCCCCGAGGGCGCGGACCAGGGCAGCGTGGGAGTCCAGGATGCGGGCCGCGACCCCGGGGGCGACGGTGGCGTACGAGGGGGCGAACGCGAACCCGCAGAATGGGCAGCGGAAGCCGTCGCTCGGCTGGAGGAGCTGGTCGAGCAGGAGCTCGCGGCGGCACGACCCGCAGTGGGCGGGGATGCTCACGGGGCCGCCCCCTCGAGGGTGGCCTCGCCCTGCTCCTCCTCGTCCTCCTCGTCGTCCTCCTCGAGGAGCTGGCTGGCCACCTGGGCCAGGGCGAACGGGTCGACGGGCCGGTTGACGAGGGCGTCGGCGCCGGACCAGCGGCCCAGCCACTCGTCCTGGAACCGGTCGAGGATGAGGATGACCGGGCAGGCCGTCTCGGGGTCGGCCTTGAGGTCGCGGGTCAGGCCGAAGCCGCCGTACGGGGTGACCGAGACGTCGGCCACCACCAGGTCGGGAAGCTGGGACTCGGCCAGCACCAGGGCGTCGTTGCCGTTGGCGGCCTCCAGGAACGAGACCTCCTCGCCGGTCAGCTCGAGCCGCTCCAGGGCGAGGCGGAGGCGGTCCCGGAAGCCCGGGTCGTCGGCGACCAGCAGGATCTGAATCACGGGCGCTCCCGTTCTGCTCGGTTGAGCATCCAGTCGGTGACGGTGAACACCAGGGATGGATACCACGTCCCGTCCTGCTGGATGGTGACCACGTACGGCGCCTCGCCCTTGGCGGTCGCCTCCTCCAGGGTCAGCGACTCGGGCAGCCCGCTCCCGACCAGCCGGCCGGCCGTCGCCCGCACCCTGGCCACGCCGGCGGCGACCTCCTCGGTCCTGGTCTGGAGGCCCTCGACCCGCACGGTGCCCAGCGGCGGCATGGCGCCCTGGTGGTCGAGCAGCGGCTGGTAGGCGGCCAGGACGCGCTGCTCGGCCGGTGAGAGCTGCTCCAGGGCGGCCTGGTGGCCGCGGCCGGCGGCGTCGACCAGGTCGCGGACCGCCGCCTCGGGCGAGGCGGCGCCGCCGGTGGCCGGCTGGCCGGCCCCGGCGAGCTGGTCCCAGTCGGGCTCGGCGGCCCCGGCGGCCAGGCGCCCCTGCTCGGCGGCGGAGGCGAGCAGGGAGACCCGCCAGCGATCGTCGCCGCGGACGGCGACCACCCGCAGGGCCTTGACCGCCCCCTTGGACTGGTCGGCCAGGCGGCGGTTGAGCTCGGCCGCCGGCAGCTCCAGCTTGGCCCCGCGGGCGTCGCGGCCACCGACCGTCCCGCCGGCCAGCTCGACCACGGCCACGTCGGCGCCGCCCAGGTCGGCGACCCGCTGGAAGCGGATGTCACGGGCGGTCAGCTGGAGGCCGGACAGCGGCTGGCCGGTGGGGCCGGTCATGCGGCCGGCCAGCAGCGCGGTGACCCGGTCGCGGTAGGTGGCCAGCAGCAGGCGCTCCTCGGCGTCCAGGTAGCGGCCGGCCTTGTCCAGGTCCTGCTCGCCGAGGGCGGTGAGCAGGCCGGCGGCGGCCGCCTCGGGCGAGGAGGCGCCCTGGGCGGTGCTGGCCGACTGGCGGGCGGCGACCAGCCCGACCCCGCCGAACAGCAGCAGGACGGCGATGGCACCGGCCACGATCCCGGGGCCGAGCCGCCGTCGTCTGGCCGGTGGCGGCTCCGGGGTCCAGCTGGGCACGGTCGGGTGCTGGTCGCTCACGTCACTGCTCCTTGTCGTCGCTCCCCTCAAGGATAGGCCGACCCGCGAGTCAAGATGCGGTCCGCGGGGGTCGACAACCGTGGCATGGACTTCTTCCGGCGGATCGCGCCCGGCCTGGCCGCGGTCGCCGTCGTGCTCGCCGTCGTGCTCGCGCCCGGTCCGGCCGGGCCGGCGCTGGCCGCCCCGGACGACCCGGGACCGGCGACGCTGGCGTCGGCGCGGGCCGAGGCGGCCCGGCTGCAGCAGGAGGTGGCCCGGCTCGACGTCAAGGTCGAGACCCTGGCCGAGGCCCACTCGGCCGCCCAGGCCAGGCTGGACGGGCTCATCCAGGCGGCCCACCGGCACCAGGCGGCGCTGGAGCGCTCGGAGCTGAAGCTGCAGGAGACGCGGGCCGCCTACGCCGGCGACGTCCGCGACCTGTATGCCCGCGGGCCGCTGGCCCCGCTGGAGCTGCTGCTGGCCGCCGGGGACATCCACGAGCTGGCCGTGGCCACCGGCGTGGCCGGCGGGGTGCTCGACCGCGACCTGAAGGCGCTGTCCAACGTCGGGCTGGCCACCGGGACCGTCCGGGCCCGGGTGGCCGAGCTGGGCGCGACCCAGGCCGAGACGCTGGCCCTGCAGGAGCGCCTGGCCGCCCAGGAGGCGGCCAGGCGGGCCATGGTGGCGGCGGCCGCGGTCAAGGCCAGGACGCTCGGGTTCGCCGCCCTGGCCGACTCCCCCGCCCCCAACCGGACCGCCGCGGCGGCCGTCCGCTCCGCCCTCGGGCAGGTGGGCAAGCCGTACCGCTGGGGGGCGACCGGCCCGGCCTCGTTCGACTGCTCGGGGCTGGTCCGCTTCGCCTACGCCCACGCCGGCCTGACGCTGCCGCGGACCTCGCGCCAGCAGTGGTCGGCCGGCCGCCATCTCCAGGTGCCCGACCTGCGCCCCGGCGACCTGGTGTTCTGGGCCCACGACCCGGCCAACCCGGCCACCATCCACCACGTCGGCATGTACGTCGGCCAGGGCCTGATGGTCCACGCCCCCCACACCGGCGCCCTGGTCCGGGTGGACGCCCTGCGTCCAGGCGGGTACGCGGGGGCGACCCGCCCGGGCTAGGGGCGGGAGCTAGGGCTTGGGCTTGGCCGTCGGGCCGCGCCAGGGGAACTCGACGGTGTGGTTCCAGCAGTTGGGGCCCGGGTTGTACTGGGACAGCGGCTCACCGCACTGTCCGCAGACCCGGCCCGACGGGAAGCTCTTCTGGCCAACCTTGCCGGAGCCGGAGTGGGTTCGGGCGCCCTGCACCGCGCGTCCCTTGGAGCTCATGTGATTCCCCGATCCTCTGCCGGGCGCTGCCCGGCCGCCGTGGCGACGACCTGAAAGTCTGCCACCACGTCACGGACGGCGCAAAGGTGGCCAGCCGGAACGTCCAGGTCAGCGGTAGCGCAGCCGGGTGCCGAGGCCGGCCTCGGCGGCCCGCCGGAGGAGCAGGTGGGCCACGGCCAGGTCGGTGGTGGCCAGCCCGCGGGCGGCTGGTCACCCGGATCTCCTCGAAGTCGAACAGGTCGTCCAGCATGGTCCCGTCGACGATGCCCAGCGGCATGCCGGTGTCCGGGTCCAGCAGC
>CALGFH010000102.1 GCA_937881255.1 uncultured Actinomycetes bacterium | reverse complement strand
CGGACCCCCTGCCAGCGGCCGAAGGCGATCACGGCCAGCATGAACAGCGCCGCCAGGGCCAGCATGGGCCGGCCCCGCTCCAGGTCGCGGATGTTGTAGAAGGTGGGCTGGCCGGCCTGCTCGAGGATGGACAGCCGGACCCGCTGCCCGGCCCGGAAGGTGTCGCCGGTCGGGTCGGTGGTGTCGAACTCGACCTCGTCGCCCCCGTCGGGCCGCGCCCGGACCTTGATGCAGGTCGACCCGGGCACGCCCGGCTCGGCCTCCTGGCAGGGGACGGTCCGCACACTGGTCAGGGTGGCCGGGACGAACCGGGTCGGGTCGGCCTGGCCGGCGGCGGCCGGGTCGGCCAGCCGGCCCGACGGCCACAGCGCCACCGCGCCGGCCAGCACCGCCAGCACCAGCAACCCGACCACGGCCAGCAGCAGCCGGTGGCGGCGGTTCCCGTTCGCGTTCACGGGCCGACGCTATGCCCGGGTGGGCGGCGCCGCCAAGCGGCCGATTGCCGATTGCGGTTGTCGGGGGCCGGGCTTACAGTTGCAAACTGGCTATAGATGCAAGCAGCTCGCAACTGATGCGGTGGCGAAAGGGAGGGCACGTGCACATTCCCGACGGCTTCATCAACGCCCCGACCTCGCTGGCCGCCGGGGCGGTGGCCGCGGGCGGGGTCGGGGTCAGCCTGCGCCGGGCCGCCCAGACGCTCCAGGAGCGCCAGGCGCCGCTGGCCGGCCTGGTCGCCGCCTACATCTTCGCCGTGCAGATGCTCAACTTCCCGGTGGCCGCCGGGACCAGTGGCCACCTGCTCGGCGGCGTCCTGGCCGCGGTGCTGGTCGGGCCGTGGGCCGGCTGCATCTGCGTTGCCGTCGTCCTGGTCGTCCAGAGCCTGTTCGCCGACGGCGGGCTGACCGCGCTCGGGCTCAACATCACCAACATGGCCGTGGTCGGCGTGTTCGGCGGCTGGGCGGTCTTCCGTCTGCTGCGCCGGGTCCTGCCTGCCACCAGGCCCTCGGTGGTCGCCTCGGCCGGGATCGCCGCCGGCATCTCGGTGGTGCTGGCCGCCTCCGCCTTCGTGGTCGAGTACGCCTTGGGCGGGACCGGCGGGGTCCCGGTCGGGACGGTGCTCGCGGCCATGGTCGGGGTCCACACCCTGATCGGCATCGGCGAGGGCATCATCACCGCCCTCACCGTCGGGGTGGTCCTGGGCGTCCGGCCCGACCTGGTCTACGGGGCCTCGGACCTCCAGGCCCCGCTGGTCCTCCGGTCCCAGCCCGGCCCGGTGCCGGGGAGGTGAGCTGACCATGCGCTCGTCGAACCTGCGCCTGTTCGTGATCGCCGGGCTGCTGGTGGCCGTCGGGCTCGCCCTGGTGGTGAGCGGCTTCGCCTCCAGCTCGCCCGACGGGCTGGAGAAGGTGGCCGGGGACAAGGGCTTCCTCGAGACGGCCAGGGACCACACGTTCGCCGACGGGCCGCTGGCCGACTACACGGTCGAGGGCGTCGACAACGAGCGGCTCAGCACCGGGCTGTCGGGGCTGATCGGGGTGCTGATCACCTTCGGGCTCGGCCTGGCCTTGTTCGCCCTGCTCCGGGCCACGCGGTCCCGTAGCGGCGGCGGCAAGGGCTCGGAGCCCACCCGGGCGCCCTGACGGTGGGGGGCGGCCACAGCCACGCGCTCTACCTGCCGGGGACGAGCCCGCTGCACCGCGCCCGGCCCCAGTGCAAGCTCGCCGCCGCCTTCCTGTTCGTCCTGGCCGTGGTGGCCACCCCGCGCGAGGCCTTCTGGGCCTTCGGGGTCTACGCGCTGCTGCTGACCGGCCTGGCCAGGGTGGCCCGGCTGCCGCTGCCGACCCTGGCCCGGCGCCTCGTCATCGAGCTCCCGTTCCTCCTCTTCGCCCTGTTCCTGCCCCTGGTCGGCCAGGGCGAGCGGGTCGAGGTCCTTGGGCTGTCGCTGGCCCGCGAGGGGCTCTGGGCGGCCTGGAACATCGTGGCCAAGGGCACCCTTGGGGTGGCCACCTCGGTGATCCTGGCCGCGACCACGCCCGTGCCCGAGCTGCTCCGCGGGCTGGAGCGGCTGCGCCTGCCGGCCGCCTTCACCACCGTGGCCGGGTTCATGGTCCGCTACGCCGACGTGATCGTCGACGAGGTCAGGCGCATGCGCATCGCCCGCATCTCCCGCGGCCACGACCCCCGCTGGATCTGGCAGGCCAGGGCCGTGGCCGCCACCGCCGGGACGCTGTTCATCCGCTCCTACGAGCGGGGCGAGCGGGTCTACCTGGCCATGGTGTCGCGCGGCTGGACCGGGTCGATGCCGGTGCTCCAGGAGCTGGGCGCGACCCGCGGCCAGTGGCTGGCCGCCCTCTGCCTGCCGGCCCTGGCCGCCCTGGTCGCCGCCACCGCCTGGGGGACCCGCCCGTGACCGCCGCGCCGCCGCCGGCCCTCGAGGTCGAGGGGGTCGCCTTCGCCTACCCGGACGGCCACCAGGCGCTGTTCGGGGTCAGCTTCCGCATCCAGCCGGGGGAGCGGGTGGCCCTGCTCGGGCCCAACGGGGCCGGCAAGACCACCCTGGTGCTGCAGTGCAACGGCGTGCTCCTGCCGGGGGCTGGCCGGGTCGCGGTGACCGGCCTGCCGGTGGCCGCCGAGCACCTCAAGGAGATCAGGCGCCGGGTCGGGATCGTCTTCCAGGACCCCGACGACCAGCTGTTCATGCCGACCGTGGCCGAGGACGTGGCCTTCGGGCCGGCCAACCTCGGCCTGCGCGGGGCCGAGCTGGAGACCAGGGTCAAGGCCGCCCTGGCCGCGGTGGGCATGGAGGAGCACGCCGCCCGCCCGCCCCACCACCTGTCGTTCGGGCAGCGGCGCCGGGTGGCGGTGGCCACCGTGCTGGCCATGGAGCCGGACATCCTGATCCTGGACGAGCCGTCGTCCAACCTCGACCCGGCCAGCCGCCGCGAGCTGGCCGAGATCGTCACCGGCCTGGACGTCACCATCCTGATGGTCACCCACGACCTGCCGTACGCCCTTCAGCTGTGCCCGCGGGCCCTGGTCATGAACGGGGGCGCGATCACCGCCGACGGGCCGACGGCCGAGCTGCTGGCCGACGCCGAGCTGCTGGCCGCCAACCGCCTGGAGCTGCCCTTCGGCTTCGACCCGGCGGCCCTGCGCGTCCGCTGACCGGCCGGGCCCGGCTCAGGCCCCGGCACCCTCGCCGGCCGCCGGGTCGGGCAGCGGGAAGTGCCGCCCCATCCAGGCCCGCCAGGCCGGCTCCTCCCTGGCCGCCACCTCGGCGGCGCTGCCGCCGAACAGGTAGAGGTAGACGCTGGTGAGGGCCGACCCGTCGCCGCCCGGCTCGGCGACCACGAAGGCGATGCCGGGGGCCGGCTTCTCCAGCACCAGGGTGAGCATGCCCTCGGTGGCCCGCTCGACCACCCCGGCCAGCGGCGGGGCGCCCGGGGCGGTGGCCGCCACCCGCTCGCCCTGGGCGGCCTCGCCGGGCAGGCCGAGGGCCGCCGCCAGCTGGCCGTGGGCCCGCGGCACCGGTCCAGCGGCCTTGCCGTTGACCAGGACCGAGCTGGAGGGCTGGCCGGGGAAGTGGGTGAGGTAGAGGCGCAGGTTGTAGAGGAACAGCCGCCAGCCGGCCTCGGTGGCGTCGTACTGGCCGTCCCACTCGGCACCGTCGCCGAAGCCGCTGTTGATCAGCCGGACCACGCAGGTGCCGCCGTCGCGGGCCTCGACCAGCCACTCCGCGGCGAAGGCTGGCCGGCCCTCGCCGGTCACCTCGGCCACGAAGCGGTGGGGCGGCTCCCAGGCCGTGACCCGGGCCGTCTCGGTCCCGTAGCCCGGGCCGAAGTCGAGCTCGACCGTCCCTCCGACGCGGCCGTCCACCTTGGCCGGCACGAACCAGGCGGTGATCCCGGGCCCGCTGGCGACCGCCTCCCAGACCTCCTCGGGGGTCCCGGGAACCTCGATGTCCAGGTCGATGGCCCGGGTCCGGGGCGGGTCGTCGTGCTCGGGGCTCATGGTGCCTCCTCAGGGTCGGGTGAAGGGGCGGCCGGAAGCGGGTGGGCCACCACCACCAGGCGGTGGGAGCGGCCGCCGGGCGCCTTGGCGTCGTGGTAGCGGGAGACCAGGGTGGTCACGGCGTCGGCCAGGTCGCTGGTGAAGGCGGCCCGCTCGGCCGCCGAGCGGAAGCGGAGCTCGGTGTCCAGGGCCAGGGTGGGCAGCCGCTTGCCGGCCTGGTCGGCCCGGCGGACCAGGCCGGCGACCTCGCGGACGACCCGGGCGGCCAGGGCGATCAGGTAGCGCGCGGACAGCCGGTCGGCGATCCGGTCGGGGTCGCCGGCGGCCTCGCCGAGGGCCCCAGGGGAGACGACGTAGGAGGCGGCCGTTGCGTGCAGCACCCGCTCGGTCAGGCCGCCCCAGCGGCGCTGGCCGACCTCGGTGACCAGCCCGTGCTCCTCGAGGATGCGCAGGTGGTAGTTGACCTTCTGGCGGGGGAGCCCGGCCCGCTCGGCCAGCGCCGAGGCCGAGGCCGGCTCGGCCAGCCCGGCCAGCAGGCGGGCCCGCAGCGGGTCGAGGGCCACCACCGCGGCGGCCGGGTCGTCGATCACTTCGAGGTCGAGCATGGCCGCACTCCATCATTGAACAGAAATTTTGTCAAGAGCGGGGTTGGGCGTGGCCGGTGGGCGGGCCGAGGTGGAGCCGCCCGTGGCGCCAGCTGGGGCGATTGGACCGGTCAGGGTGGCGGCCGCGTATCCTTGGACGATGGAGTTGCGTGGTATGGCCCGCCGGCTCCCGCTCGCCGGCGCCGCGGTCGCCGGGGCGGTGGTCGGGCACGGGCTCGCCTACGCCCTGGCCGTCCCCGAGCCCGGCCGCCGCCTGGCCGTGCTGGCCGGCAGCGGCCACGCCTACTGGTCGGCGGCCATCGCCGCCGCCATCGTGCTCGGCCTGGTGTCGCTCGGGGCCACCCTGGCCCGCCACTTCCGGGCCGGCCTGCGCGCCGGGGGCCGCCCGGCCGCCGAGCCGCTCGGCCGCCTGGTCGCCCGCCTGGCCCTGCTCCAGGTCACCATCTACCTGGTCCAGGAGCTGATCGAACGGGCCGCGGCCGGGGTCCCGCTCGGCGGCCCGGTCGACGGCCGCCTGCTCTTCACCGGCATCGCGGTCCAGCTGCTGGTCGCGGGCGTCCTGGCCCTCGGCCTGGCCTGGGCCGGCCGGGTCGCCGAGGTCGCCGGCCGCGCCCTGCGCCGCCGGCGCCTGCACCGCCCCGACCTCCGCCCGGCCCGCCTCCGCCCCATCGGCTGGGTCCGCCCGGCCATCCTCCTCGCCGCCGGACTGGGCGGCCGCGCCCCGCCCGCGCCCGCCGCCTGATCGGAGAGATCGCCAGGAGACTGCACAGACGCTGCGGTCCCTGCTCCATTTGGCACCACCGGGAGGACAGGATGAACCGGAGAACCGCATGCGGCGCGGCCGTTCTGGCCGTGCTGCTGGTCCCGCTGCTGGCCGTGCCGGCCTCGGCCCACGGCGAGCACAAGGTGGCCAACTACACCTTCGTGGTCGGCTTCGGCACCGAGCCGGGCTACGCCGGCGTGACCAACAGCGTGCAGCTGATCATCAGCAACAACGGCAAGCCCGTGACCAACGCCAAGGGCCTCAAGGCGGCCGTCAGCACCGGCGACGCCGAGCCCAAGGAGATGGCGCTGGAGCCGTACTTCGGCGAGGGCTGGGGCGAGCAGGGCGACTACCGCGCCTTCTTCATCCCGACCGCGCCCGGCGCCTACACCTTCAAGATCACCGGCACCCTCGGCGGCAAGAAGATCGACAAGAGCTACACCTCCGGCAAGGACGGCTTCGACGAGATCACCGACCCCGCCGAGGTGCAGTACCCGGCCGTCGAGCCGACCGGCTCGCAGCTCACCACCCGGCTCGACCGGGAGACGGCCCGCATCAACGCCGCCCTGGCGGCCGAGCGCGAGGCGGCCGACGACGAGGCCGCCAGCGCCCGCCAGATGGCCACCATCGGCCTGATCGTCGGGGCCCTTGGCCTCCTGGCGGCGGTCGGCATCGGCGTGGTCGCCCTCCGCCGGAGGAGCTGACCACGGTGCGGCGCCCGATCGAGGGGCCCCGCGCCAGGGCTGGGGCGGGTCGGCCTGGTCGCCGTGCTGGCCGGGCTGTGGCTGGTGGCCGCCGGGATGCCGGCGGGCGCCCATGCCCTGCTGCGCGAGTCCGACCCGGCCGCCGGGTCGTCCCTCGACCGGGCGCCGCGCCGGGTCGTGCTCACCTTCACCGAGCGGCCCGAGCCCGGCCTCTCCGGCATCCAGGTGCTCGACACCGGCGGCCAGCCGGTCGAGCGCGGCGAGGCCGCCCCGGTCGATGGCGAGCCCCTGCAGTTCGCGGTCGGCCTCGGCGACCTGGCCGACGGCACCTACACGGTCAGCTGGCGGGTCGTCTCCAAGGACGACGGCCACGTCACCGCCGGCTCGTTCGCCTTCGGGATCGGCGTCCCCGCCCCCACCGCCACCCCCCAGGCCCAGTCGGCCCCCCAGGGCGCGACCCCGTCCCCGTCCGCCCCGGCCACCGCGGCCCGCCTCGCCCTCTACGCCGGGCTGGCCATCCTGGTCGGCGTGGCCGTCACCGGCCTGGCCGTCTCCGGCCGGGTCCTCCCGTCCGGCGCCAGGGCGCTGCTGGCCGTGGCCGCCGCCCTCACCGTCGCCGGCGGGGTCGTCCGGTTCCTGGCCGAGCAGGCCCGCATCGACGCCCCCCTGGGCACCCTCCTCGCCTCATCCACCGGCCAGGGCCTCCTCCGCCTGGCCGCCGGCGTCGTCGCCACCGCGGTGGCCACCTGGTTCCTGACCGCCGGCCTGGCCCGCCCACCCGATCCCCTTACGCCCGACCCCAGCCCGGGCGCGCCGGATCCCGTCCTCGCCGCTCCTGACCCCAACCCGGGCGCACAGCCCGACCCCGGCCCGGGCGCGCCGGATCCCGCCCTCGCCGCTGCCGACCCCGACCCGGGCGCGCCGGATCCCGCCCTCGCCGCTGCCGACCCCGACCCGGGCACACCGGATCCCGCCCTCGCCGCTCCGGGCCCGAGCCCGGGCGGACGGGACCCCGCGCTCGCCGTCACAGGGTCCCAGGGCACGCGGGACCCCGCCCTCGCGGTGGGAGGGCCCCCGGAGGGGGAGAGTAGCCGGTGGCCGGATCGTGTGCCGCCGGATGTCCACAGCCCCCCCGAGCCCGGCCCGGGAGGCGAGCTCTCGGGGCCCGGCCCAGGGGGCGGGGCGGCGGTGGACCCCTGGCGGGTCGACACCTGGCGGCTGGTGGTGGTCGGGGTGGCGGCCGGGTTCACCATGCTGCTGCACGTGATGGCCGGGCACGCGGCCGGGCCGTCGCCCCTGCGGAGCGTCAACCTGCTGGTGCAGTGGCTGCACCTGCTGGCCGTGGGGGCGTGGATCGGCGGGCTGGTGTGGCTGCTGGCCGGGCTGCGGGGGCGGGAGCGGCCGGAGCAGGTCGCCTCGGCGGTCCGCTTCTCCAAGCTGGCCGCCCCGGTCCTCGGGCTGGTCGCGGTCACCGGCCTGTCCCGCGCCCTGCACCTGGCCGGCGGCTGGCAGGGGCTGCTCGACTCGTCCTACGGGCGCTTCCTCGACGTCAAGGTCGCGCTGTTCGCGGCCCTGGTGCTGCTGGGGGCGCTCAACCGCTTCCGGGTCGTGCCCGCCCTGGCCGCCGGGGTCCGGCGCCTGGACCGCCTGCGCCGCAACGTCCGCGCCGAGGTGATCCTGGCCGCCTGCATCCTGGCCGTCACCGCCGTCCTCAGCCAGCTCCCGCCGGGCAAGTTCGTGGTCGAGCAGGCCTCGGCCAAGCCACCGGCCCCGCCCAGCGTCCAGGTCGAGGGCAGCGACTTCGCCACCTCGGTGCGGATCGCCCTCACCGCCACGCCGGGCACGGCCGGCCCCAACAGCTTCAGCGCCAAGGTCACCGACTACGACTCCGGCGAGGACTGGCCGGCCACCCGGGTCGCCCTGCGGTTCACCCTCCGCGGCCGGCCGGAGGTCGGCACCTCGACCCTCGAGCTGACCAGGGCCGGCGACGGCCGCTGGACCGGCCAGGGCAGCCAGCTCTCGATCGCCGGCAGCTGGGTCGTGGTCGGCCTGGTCGAGGGGTCGGCCCCGGCCGTCACCGTCCCAATGGAGCTGGAGACCCGCACCGCCCCGCAGCCGGTCAAGGTGTCCGAGGTGCCCGGCCAGCCGACCCTCTACACCATCACCCTGGCCGCCGGCGGCACCCTCCAGGGCTACATCGACCCCGGCCGCACGGGGCCCAACACCGTCCACTTCACCTTCTTCAACCCCAGCGGCGACGAGCAGCCCACCACCAAGGCGCGCGCTACGATGACCACGCGGTCCGGTGGACCCGAGGCGCTGACGCTCATCCGCCTCGGCCCGGGGCACTTCGCCGCCAACGTCGACCTCCAACCGGGCCGCGTGTCGTTCGCGATCGACGCCACCGCCGGCCGGACCCAGCGCGGCGGCCGGTTCGAACAGCTCATCGAGTAGAGGAACCCCATGATGCAACGCCTTCCCCGTCGCCTCCGGGCCGCCGTCCTGCTCGCCGCCCTGGCCCTTGCTGTCGCCGCCTGCTCCGGGGGCGGCGACGACGGTGGGCCGGACGCGACGGCCACCACGGCCGCCGCCGCCGACCGTCCCAGCAGCCCGGCCAAGCTCACCATCGAGACCCCACGCCAGGGCCAGACCGTCGACCAGGACCGTGCCCAGCTGATCCTCGCCCTCGACGGCGGCAAGATCGTCAACCAGACCACCACCCGCATCCAGGGCGACGAGGGCCACATCCACCTCCACGTCGACGGCAAGCTGGTCGACATGAACTACGGCCTCCGCCAGCGCCTCCCCCAGCTCCCCCCCGGCCAGCACGTCGTCCAGGTCGAGTTCGTCGCCGCCGACCACGCCCCCTTCGACCCCCGGGTCCTCACCCAGGCCGCCTTCAAGGTCGCCGGATGAC
>CALGFH010000101.1 GCA_937881255.1 uncultured Actinomycetes bacterium | reverse complement strand
TCGCCGACCTCATGGCCCCCGGCCAGGTCGTCCTCAAGCTGGCCGTCAAGGGCTTTGGGGTCCGCCTCCCCGACGCCTGATCGCCACGCGCGAGGGCACCAGGGCCGGGCCCGGGTCGAGGTGGTCTAGTCGGCGAAGCCGTTGCCGCGGGCGACGGTGCGGAGGTCGAGGGCCTTGTCGAGGACGTCGGAGGCGACGCCGTGGTCGAGGGCGACCTCGCGGAGGGAGCGGCCGGTGGCGGCCGCCTCCTTGGAGATGGCGGCGGCCTCGTCGTAGCCGACGATCGGGTTGAGGGCGGTGACCAGGACCAGGGTGGACTCGGCGAGGCCCTGGGCCCGCTCGGTGTTGGCGGTGATGCCGTCGACGCAGCGGGTGGCGAAGGCCCGGCAGGCGGCGGCCAGGTAGGTGATCGACTGGAGCAGGTTGCGGGCCATCATGGGGATGTAGACGTTCAGCTCGAAGGCGCCCGAGAGGCCGCCGACGGTGATGGCGGCGTCGTTGCCGATGACCTGGGCCGACACCTGGGTGAGGACCTCGGCCATCACCGGGTTGACCTTGCCGGGCATGATCGAGGAGCCCTTGAGGAGCTCGGGCAGGAACAGCTCGGCCAGCCCGGCCCGCGGGCCCGACCCCATCCAGCGGATGTCGTTGGCGATCTTGGTGCAGCTCACGGCCACCGTCTTGAGGGCCCCGGACAGCTCGACCAGGGCGTCGCGGGCCCCCTGGGCCTCGAACGGGTGGGCCGGCGGCGACAGCTCCAGGCCGGTGGCGGCGGCCACCCGCTCGCGCACCCTGGCCGCGAACTCGGGGTGGGCGTTGAGGCCGGTCCCGACCGCGGTGCCCCCGAGGGGCAGCTTGCGGACCCGGACGAGGGCGGCCTCGACCCGGGCCGCCCCCTCGCGGACCTGGGTGGCGTAGCCGGCGAACTCCTGGCCAAGGGTCACCGGGACGGCGTCCATCAGGTGGGTCCGCCCGGGCTTGACGGCGTCGCGGAGCTCGGCCGCCTTGGCGGCCAGCGACCCGGCCAGCTGCTCCAGGGCCGGCAGCAGGTCGTTGACGGCCGCGTCGAGGGCGGCCAGGTGGACGGCCGTCGGGAAGGTGTCGTTGGAGGACTGGCCCAGGTTGACGTGGTCGTTGGGGTGGTGGCCCTCGCCGGCCAGGGCGGCGATGACCTCGTTGACGTTGGTGTTGGTGTTGGTGCCCGACCCGGTCTGGAAGACGTCGATCGGGAACTGGTCGTCGTGGTCCCCGGCCGCGACCGCCTCGGCGGCGGCCACGATCCGCTCGGCCCGGCCGGCGTCGAGCAGGCCGAGGTCGGCGTTGACCCGGGCCGCCTCCGCCTTGACCCGGGCCAGCATCCGCACCACCTCGACCGGCACCCGCTCCCCGGAGATGCGGAAGTGCTCGATCGCCTTCTCGGTCTCGCCCTGCCACAGCTGCGCCATCGCGCTCTCGCTCCTCCCTGGTCGTTCTGATGGATGCTACCCACTGATGGACCCGGCACCGATGTGGACCTGCCCGCGCTGCGGGCGGTCCTTCGCCAACCGCAACCAGTCGCACGCCTGCGGGCCCCTCGACCTGGACCGGCACCTGGCCGGCAAGGACCCCGAGGTGGTGGCCATCTTCCACCGCCTGGTCGAGCTGGCCGAGGCCAACGGCCCGGTCACCGTCCTGGCCGAGAAGACCCGCATCGCCTTCCAGGTGCGGATGAGCTTCGCCGCCTTCACCCTGCGCCGGCGCTGGGTGGACGGGCACGTGGTCCTGGCCCGGCGGCTGGAGCACCCCCGGTTCCGGCGGATCGAGAGCTTCTCGCCCCGCAACCACCTGCACCAGTTCCGGCTGGAGCGCCTGGACGAGGTGGACGAGGAGGTGGCCGCCTGGCTGGCCGAGGCCTACCGGGTGGGCGAGCAGCGGCACCTGGGACCCTAGCCGAGCGCTTCCGGGTTGAGCAGGTTCGGGGGGCGGCGGCCCGCGAGGGCGGCCAGCAGGTTGCCGGCGGCGGTCATGCCCATGGCCACCCGGGTCTCCAGGGTCGAGGTGCCCAGGTGGGGGACGATGACGACGTTGTCCAGCTCCAGCAGGCCCGGGTGGACCTCGGGCTCGCGCTCGAACACGTCGAGCCCGGCCGCGCCCAGCTCGCCGGCGGCCAGGGCGGCGGCCAGGGCGGCCTCGTCCACGATCGGCCCCCTGGCCGTGTTGACCAGGACGGCCGTCGGCTTCATCCGGGCCAGCCGCCCGGCCCCGATCAGGTGGCGGGTCGCCGGCGACAGGCCGGTGTGGACCGAGACGAAGTCGGCCTCGGCCAGCAGCTCGTCCAGCTCGCGCCAGGCGACGCCAAGGGCGGCCTCCTCGTCGCGGGGCAGCCGGTGCCCGGCGGTGTAGAGCACCGGCATCCCGAACCCGGCGGCCCGCCTGGCCACCGCCCGCCCGATCCGGCCCAGGCCGACCACCCCGAGGGTCTTGCCGTGGACCTCGAACCCGAGGAAGAACCGCGGTCCCCAGATCCAGGGCCGCCGGGCCCGCAGGAACCGGTCCCCCTCGGCGACCCGCCGGGCCGCGGCCAGCAGCAGCGCCCAGGTCAGGTCGGCGGTGGCCTCGGTGACCACGTCGGGGGTGTTGGTGGCCAGCACCCCCCTGGCCGTGCAGGCGTCCAGGTCGAGGTTGTCGAACCCGACGGCGTAGTTGGCCACCACGGCCAGCTCCGGGCCGGCCCGGTCCAGCAGCTCGGCGTCGACCCGGTCGGTCAGCATGGCCAGCAGCCCGGCCTTGCCCGCGACCCGGTCCAGCAGCTCGGCCCGGGGCATGACCCCCTCGCCCTCCCAGACCTCCAGCTGGCAGCGTCCGTCCAGGTGCTCTCGGACCGGCTCCGGCACCCCGCGGGTGACCAGCACGGCGGGCATGCCGGGATTCTAGCTGGCGGTTACAGCAGGGCGCGGAGCACGGCCACCCGGCCGAGCAGGCCGAGGGCGCGGCCGGTGTCGGGGTTGCCGGCGGTGCGGCGGGCGGCCTGCTCGAGGGCGACCCGGTCGGCGCCCCGGAGGGCCAGCAGCCGGGCGGCGGCCTCGTCGTCGGGGGTGCCGTCGGCGGTGAGCCGGACGGCCAGGTCGGCTGCGGCCCGGGCGATCCTGGTCATGCGCCGGCGCTCGGCCCAGGCGCCGACGAAGGCCATGCCGGCGGCCACCGAGCCGGCCTGGGCGCCGGCCAGCAGCGAGAGCTGCAGGTCGTGCTCGAGGTAGTTGATGCCCGCGGCCACCCCGGCGGCCATGGTGATCCCGAGCCCGGCCCCGCGGGTGGCGATCCGCGGAGTCGAGGAACGGATCGGCTCGTGCCGGCCGGTGCGGCGGGACTCCTTGGCCGGAAGCTGCTGGGGCCGCTCCTCGGGAGCGAACGAGGACGCGGCAAAGGGCGCGATGGCGCTCATGATGGTGGTCCTTTGCGTACGGGGAAGTGGGACCGTGGTGACGCGGGGCGCATCCTAGAACGCGCTCCGTGCGGAATCCCGCACTTCCGGGACCTGTGACCAAATCGAGACGATCGAGGGTCTCAGCCGTGCAGGAAGCTCAGCCGGACCTGGCGACGGGGGTTGTCGTCGTTGAGGTCGACCAGCACGATCCGCTGCCAGGTGCCGAGCAGGAGGCGGCCGGCCTGGACCGGGACGGTCAGCGAGGGGCCGGCGAACACCGGGAGGAGATGGTCGGCGCCGTGGCCGCGGCTGCCGTGGCGGTGGGCCCAGCGGTCGTCGCGGGGCAGCAGGCGGTCCAGCACCTCCTCGAGGTCCTCCTCGGACCCCGAGCCGGTCTCCATCACGGCCAGCCCGGCGGTGGCGTGGGGCACGAACACGTGCAGCAGGCCGTCCCCGCCGGCCTGGGCGGCGAAGGCGGCCGCCCGGTCGGTCAGGTCGAGCACGTGCCTGCCGCCGGTCTCGATCCGCAGCTGGGTGGTGTCCATGGCGCCGGTCAGCCTACCCGGTGGTCGGCTGGGGCGCCTCGGCCCGGGCGATGGCCTGCTCGGTGACAAAGCGGAACCCGGCCAGCGTGGCCAGCGCGAGCGCGGCCGAGACCACGAAGGTCCCCCGCAGCCCCAGCGTCTCGGCCAGGAACCCGCCGAGGGCGGCCCCGAGCGGCATCGTCCCCCAGCCGACCAGCCGGTAGGCGGCGTTCATCCGCCCCAGCAGCCGGTCCGGGGTGATCCGCTGGCGAAGGGAGACGGTGACCACGTTCCAGAGCACGATGGACACGC
Source organism: uncultured Actinomycetes bacterium (assembly GCA_937881255.1). GTDB lineage: Bacteria > Actinomycetota > CALGFH01 > CALGFH01 > CALGFH01 > CALGFH01. Next base: position 5,240 of record CALGFH010000101.1, on the reverse strand, counting down.
CGCCGAGCGCGAACGAGGCCCCGACCAGCACGACGTTGGCCGTGAGGGCGGGCACGACCAGGCTGGTCGCGGTCAGGACGACGCTGACGACCAGGGTGCGGATCCGCCCCAGGCGGCGCTCGGCCGGGACGGCCAGCCAGGTGCCGAGCAGCGACCCGATCCCGAGGGTGGCCGTCAGGATCCCGTAGCCGGCCTCGGACAGGCCCATCGGGCCCGGAGCGACGGCGTACAGGACGAACACCGCGAAGGCGGCGGCGAAGGCCATGTTCTCGATCCCCAGCATGATGGCCAGCGGGCGCAGCACCTGGTGGCGCCAGACGAAGCCAGCCCCCTCGGCGATCTCGTCCCGGAGCCGGGTCGACCCCGCCGGCGCGGCCCCGGCGGCCCGGAAGCTGCCGCTGATCAGGGCCAGGCAACCGGCCCCGACCAGGTAGGCGGCCGCGGGCGCGCCCAGGGCGACGGCCAGGCCGGCGGCGGCCAGCAGGCCGCCCAGGGGCGGGCCGATGAAGGTGTTGGCCACCAGCTCGACCGCGAACAGCCGGCTGTTGGCCCGGGTCAGGTCGTCGCGGGGTACCAGCGCCGGGAGCAGCGACTGGGCCGAGGTGTCGAACAGGGTCTCGGCGACCCCCAGCAGCACGGCCACGACGTACACCATGGCCAGGGTGGCCACGTCGGCCGCGACGGCCAGGGCCAGGCCCCCCAGGAGCACGGTCCGGACCAGGTTGACCCGCAGCATCGACTGGCGCCGGTCCAGGCGGTCGGCGAAGGCGCCGGCCACCGGGGCCAGCAGCCAGGGGAGCCGGGCGGCCACCGTGACCCCGGCGATCAGCACCGGCGAGCGGGTCAGCTGCACGGCCAGCAGCGGCAGGGCGACCCACAGGACCCCGTCGGCCAGGTTGGCGAAGCCGGAGGCGACCAGCGCCTTCTGGAAGTTCCGTCCCAGGCTCATGTCGTGGACCCTAGCCCATTGATTTGGAATAGTCAATCGATAGAATGGAGCCCATGAAACGACGCCCGGCGACCCCGGAAGAGGCCAGAGCCCTCTCCCATCCCCTTCGCATGCGCATCCTGCGGCTCTGCCTCGATCAGGCGCTGACCAACAAGCAGCTGGCCGAGCACCTCGGCCGCGACCCGGGCACGGTCCTGCACCACGTCCGCACCCTGGTCGCCACCGGGTTCCTGGTGCCCGAGGAGGTCCGCCAGGGTGAGAAGGGCGCGCTCGAGAAGCCCTACCGCGCCACCGGCAGGTCCTGGACGCTCAGCCTGGACGGCGACGTCGCCACCGAGGCGAACGCCAGCCAGGCGATGCTGGAGGCGTTCCAGGCCGAGCTGGAGGAGGCCGGCCCGGACGCCGCCACCAGCTTCAACCGGCTCGCCCTGACCCTCAACAAGGCGTCGCAGGAGGAGCTCCAGCTCCGGGTGCTGACCATCCTGGACGAGTTCGTGGAGCGGCCGCCCGACCCTGACGGCGAGCCGCTCGGCCTGTTCTTCGGCATACACCGCCGGACCCGGATCCCTCCGGCTCAGGCCTCGGGGAGCGGCGGGGTCGAGCCCAGGTCGTAGGCGAGCAGGTCGCCGTCGCGGCGGACCCCGTCGGTCGGGCGGTGGGGCTCGAGCCGGCCCCGGTGGTCCAGGTGCAGGACCTCGGCCCCGCGGACCAGCACGGCCGCGTCGGCCAGGAGCCGGCGGTGACAGCGCCACCACAGCGTCTCGGAGCACATGGCCACCGTCGGGGCGGCCGCGGCCTCGGCCAGCAGGCGGTCCAGGGCCGCCCAGAACGCCCGCGTGCGCATGTGGTCGGCGTAGCCGCGGAAGCCGGGGTGGCGCAGGGCGTGGTTGACCGACCCGGGGACGGGCTTGCGGCGCCCGCCCAGCTCCGGCTCCCAGCGGGAGGCGACCCCGGCCCCGGCCAGCCAGCCGGCCATGGCCTCGCGGTCGACGTGCGGGTGGCGCCGGCTGCCCGGGTAGGTGCGGACGTCGACCAGCCGCTCCACCCCGGCCCCCTCCAGCAGCGCCACCAGCTCCCCGGCCGTCGCCGTCCCGTGGCCCAGGGTCAGGAGCCGGGTCATCCTGCTACCCAACCAGCTTGTCCACCAGGATCAGGGCGAAGTAGGAGAGCGGGAAGGCCATCAGCAGCGAGTCGACCCGGTTGAGCACGCCGCCGTAGCCGAGGATGACGGTGCTGCGGACCTCGGTCCGGAAGGCCCGCTGGATGAAGCTGCCGGTCAGGTCGGCCCAGACGCTCCCGAAGGCGATCACCAGCACGAGCACGACCACGGCGGCCACCGACCACTCGGGCGGGACGGCCACCCACAGCCAGCCGACCCCGACCGCCGCCCCGACCAGGTTGCCCAGCACGCCGCCCCAGGTCTTGGTCGGGTCGACCCGGGGCATCAGCTTGCGCCCCCGCAGCGCCGACCCGGTGGCGTAGGCGGCGATGTCGGACAGGGCCACGGCCACGGTCACGATCACCAGGAACTCGAGCCCGTAGGGCTCGGCCGACTTGACCAGCACGATGTAGGCCATGGGCAGGGCCACGAACACGTACCCGACCAGGGTGTCGGCGACCTGGCGGTGGGCGTCGGTGATCTGGCCGGACAGGATCGGCAGCAGGGTCAGGGCGATGAAGAAGCCGAACGGCAGGAAGCCGAAGAAGTCCCTGGCCAGGGCGGCCACCAGCAGGCCGAGCTCGCCCCAGAGGATCAGCAGATACGCATACCGGCGCTCGATCCCGGCGATGCGGGCGAACTCCGAGCAGCCCTGCACGACCACGAAGGTGGCCAGCAGGAAGGCCACGAACCCGCCGATGAACACGGCCAGGACGAACAGCGGCCCGATCACGAACCAGGTGCGGGCCCGCAGGAACAGGGTCGAGCGGCGCCACACCTTGAGGGAGCGCCGCTGGGCCAGCAGGACGGCGGCCAGGCCGACCACGATCAGCAGCATCACCCGCAGGAACACGGGCAGGAAGAGCGGGTTGGCGAAGGGGTTGCGGGGCACCGGCCGGCCTACGCCCCTTCCCAGCCCTTGACCACCGTGCGCACCTCGGCCACCCCGGCCTCGGCCTTGCCGACCAGCGCGTTGTAGTCGTCGCCGGGGGGGATGGGCGGGCCGATGCCGACGACCACCCCGCCGGGCAGGGGGATGAACGAGCCCTTGGGCATCACCTGGTCGAGGCCGTGCAGGTACAGGGGCACGACCGGGACCTGGGCGTCGATGGCCAGGTAGGCGAAGCCCTTCTTGAAGCCGGAGGCGCCGGTGCCGCGGGTGCCCGAGGGGAAGATCAGCACCGACCAGCCCTTGCCGACCAGGTCCTTGAGGAACTGGAGGGAGTCGCGGCTGGAGCCGCCGGAGCGCACGAACGGCACCGTGCCCAGGGCCAGCGAGGCGGCCGCGCCCTTCACGGCCGAGCTGTAGAAGTAGTCGGCGGCCGCGGCCACGACCAGCCGCCGCCGGACCCGGCCGCCGAGCGCGGCCAGGCAGATGGGGGCGTCGAAGTGGCTCTGGTGGTTGGCCACGAACACCGCCGGGCCGTCGAGCTTGGCCAGGTTGCGCTTGCCGATCACGGTGAACGGCGAGATGAACTTGAGCAGCGGGACCAGCGCCCCGTACTGGATGCCGCTGCGGACCAGGCGGGCCGGCGGGGTCCTGGCCCAGGACCAGGTGGGCACGGTGCCGCGCCGCCGGGAGGAACCAGCGCGAGCCGACTGGCTCTGCTCCCGCTCACTCACGTGGCCTCCCGCCCCTGGCAACTCCCTGATGCATTCAACCAGACCGGCTTGGGGACGGGCAGTTACGCGTGGATGGCCGGCCCGCCGATCTCCGGGGCCACGGCCTCGGCCCAGGCGCCAAGGGCCAGCAGGTCGCGGTCGCCGCCGATCCGCCCGACCAGCGAGACCCCGACCGGGAGGCCGTCCACCAGCCCGGCGGGCAGGGACAGGACCGGGCTGCCGGAGCAGTTGAACGGCCCGGGCAGGCGGGTCAGGGCGGCCTGGACGCCGACCCTGGTCCCGGCGATCGTCACCGTCCGCTCGCCGGCCAGCGGGGCCGGGCAGGGCAGGGTGGGCAGGAGCAGGGCGTCCCGGCCGGCCAGCAGCCCCTCGACCTCGGCCACGAACCGCCCCCGGTAGCGCAGCCCGGCCAGGTACTCGCCGGCCAGGGCGCTGCGGCCGATCCGGATCATGGCCAGCATGGCCCGGCTGTAGCCGTCCTCGCCGGTCTCCCCCAGGAGCCGGTCGTGGGCCGCGGCCGCCTCGGCGAGCACGATCGCCGCCACCGCCCCCCTGGCCGCCTGGAGCGGCAGCGTCACCTCGTCCACCACCGCCCCGGCCGCCTCCAGCCGTCGGCACAGGTCGTCCACCACCGCGGTCACCGCCGGGTCCACCGGGTCGAGGTCGTCCCCCACCAGCCGCCCGATCCTTGGCCGGGCCGGCCCCGCGTCCCCGCCCGCCCCGGACGGCTCGGCGGCCAGGACCTGGTCGAGCAGGGCCACGTCGGCGACGGTGGCGGCGATCGGGCCGACGTGGTCGCAGGACCAGGACAGCGGCCACACCCCCGTGGCCGGCACCCGCCCCCAGGTCGGCTTCAGCCCGACCACCCCGCAGCAGGACGACGGGATCCGGATCGACCCGGCGGTGTCGCTCCCCAGCGCCCCCGCGACCAGCCCGGCCGCCACCGCCGCGGCCGACCCGCCGCTCGACCCCCCGGCGATCCGCTCCGGGCCCCAGGGATTTCCCGTCCCCGGCGTGGTCACCCCGTAGGCGAACTCGTGGGTCCGGGTCTTCCCCACCACCACCGCCCCGGCCCCCCGCAGCCGCCCCACCACCTCGGCATCCCGCCCGGCCCGGTTCCCCTCCAGCTTCACCGACCCGGCCCCGGTCACCACCCCTTCCAGGTCGATCAGGTCCTTGACCGCCACCGGCACCCCGTGCAGCACCCCGACGACCTTGCCGCGCCGCCGCTCCGCATCCCGCTCGGCCGCCTCGGCCAGCGCCTGGTCGCCGAGCACGAGCACGAACGCCCCCAGCTCGCCGTCCAACCCGGCGATCCGCTCCAGCGCCCGCTCGACCAGCTCGACGCTGCTGACGTTCCCCTCGCGGACCATCCGCGCCTGCTCGACCAGGCCGCCGGCCCGAGCGTCACCCCGAGCGTCACGCCGAGCGCCACCCCGAGCTTCACCCCGAGTTTCACCCCGAGCTTCACCCCGAGCGCCGGCTGCGGGGCCCCCACTCGGGAGGGTA
>CALGFH010000100.1 GCA_937881255.1 uncultured Actinomycetes bacterium | reverse complement strand
CCGAACAACCTGCCGGTCCACCTCACCGGGTTCGTCGGACGGCTGGCCGAGCGCGGTGCCGTCCACGCCCTGCTGCGGGACGGCCGGATGGTGACCCTGACCGGCGTCGGCGGCTCGGGCAAGACACGCCTGGCCAGCCAGGTCGCCGCCGACCTGGTCGAGCGGTGGCCGGACGGTGTCTGGTGGGTCGAGCTCGGCACGGTGACCGACGCCGCCGACGTCGCCGAGGTCGTCGCCTCGGCGACCGGGGTGCTGGTGGAGCCCGTCCGCGGCCCGCTCGGGTCGGTGACGGTGCAGCTGCGGGACCGTCGCGTGCTCCTGTGCCTGGACAACTGCGAGCACGTGCTGGAGGGCGCCGCCGAGGTGGCCACCGCGGTGCTGCGCGCCTGCCCCGAGGTGACGGTGCTGACGACCAGCCGCGAACCGCTGGCCGTCCCTGGCGAGGCCGTCTGGCGGGTGCCGCCGCTGGCCGAGGACGACGCGCTGGCCCTGTTCGTGGAGCGCGCGGGCGCCGTCCGGCCCTGGCTCACCCTGGACGGGCCGGGCGAGGCGGCGGTGCGGACGATGTGCTCACGCCTGGACGGCATCCCGCTCGCGCTCGAGCTGGCCGCCGCCTGGCTCGGGACGCTCACCCCGCAGCAGATCGAGGCCGGGCTCGACGACCGGTTCGCGCTGCTCGTCCGGAGCCCGCGAGGAGCCGTCCCCCGCCAGCAGACGCTCGCCGCCTCGATCGAGTGGAGCCACGCGATGCTCGAGGCGCCGGACCGGGCCGTCTTCCGCCGGCTGGCCACCTTCGCCGGCGGGTTCGGGCTGGAGGCGGCGCGCTCGGTCGTGGCCGCGGGCTCGGTGGCCCGCGACGACGTGCTCGACGCCATCGGGCGCCTGGTGGACAAGTCCCTGGTCGTCGTGGAGGAACGCGGTGGCGAGGCCCGCTACCGGCTGCTCGAGACCATCCGGCAGTTCGCCGCCGACCGGCTGGAGGAGGCCGGCGAGGTCGCGGCCACCCGCGACCGGCACCTCGACCGGTACCTCGCCTTCGCCGAGGGGATCGAGCCCGAGCTGCGGCGCGACCTGGACGCCTGGCGCGCCCGGGTCGAGCTGGAGTACGCCAACCTGCGCGCGGCGCTGGACTGGGGACTGGCCGCCCCGGACCCGGAGCGCGGCCGCCGCCTCGCCGCCTCGCTGCCCTGGCTGTGGCACCTCCACGGGCACGGTGCCGAGGGCATCGACTTCCTGCGCCGGGCCGTCCGGCGGGCCCCGGACGACCGGTCCCGGCTCCAGGCGCGCCTGCTGACCGGCATCGCCCTGGTCGCCGACACGGCCAGCCCGCTCGACCACGAGTTCGACGCCGCCCAGCAGGCCCTGGAGATCGCCACCGAGCAGGGCGACCAGGAGCTCCGCGCCCTGTGCCTCACGCTGTCGGCCGTCGGGCAGTTCTTCACCGACTTCGACGCCGCCTGGGACCTCGCCGCCGAGGCCCTCGAGGTCGCCGAAGGCGCCGGCGACGACTTCGTCGCCGATGCCGCGCGAGCCCTCCAGGGCATCGTCCTGCACCTCCGGGACCGCCACGACGCGGCCGGCCCGCTGCTGCGGTCGGCCGTCGACGGGCTCCTGCGACGGCACCGCGGGATCGCCGCGACGACCCTCGGCTTCCAGGCCAGCGGCGCGATGTACACCGCGCTGCTGGGGTCGGCCGTTGACGGGCTCCTGCGCCGGCACCGGGGGATCGCCGCGACGACCCTCGCCTTCCAGGCCAGCGGCGCGATGTACACCGGCGGGATCGCCCTGGCCCGGCGCCTGGCCGAGCAGGCGGTGCGGGTCGCCGAGCCGCTCGGCGACTACAACCGGGTGGGCAGCACCCGCAGCGTGCTCGCCCTCGTCCACGGCCTGGCCGGCGACGTCGACGTGGGTCTGCTGGTCATGCAGCCCGTCCTGCGCCTGGTGGAGGGCGCCGGGAACGAGGCGTTCGTGCCCGGGATGGCGCGGGCCATGGGCGCCCTCCAGCTCTGGCGCGGCGACCCCGAGGCGGCGGTGAGGTGGTTCGAGCGCGAGGCGCGGTCGACCGACCGTGGCGCCGAGACATGGATCGCCGCCCACGCCATGCCCGGCCTCGGGGCCGCCCTGCGCGCCGCCGGCCGGGCCCAGGAGGCCGGGGGCGCGCTCGACCGGGCCCTGGCCGTGGCCCGCCGGCTGGACATGCCCCGGATCGTCGCCGACGTCCTCGAGCAGCAGGCCCACCTGGCCGCCGCCGACGACCTCGACCGCGCGATCGACCTCCACCACCGGGCCCTGGCCGAGCGGGTCGAGCACGGCCTGCGCACCTTCTACGTCGACAGCCTGGATGCGCTGGCCATCCTCGCGGCCCAGGCCGAGCCGGCGCCCGAGGCCGCCCGCGTGCTCGCCGCCAGCGACCGGGCCCGCCAGGCCATGGCCTATCCCCGGGACCCCGTCCACCAGCGGGCCCACGACGCCGCCGTGGCCGGCCTGCGCGCCGCCCTTGGGGACCGCGCCTTCGCCGGGACCTGGGCCGAGGGCGCCCGCCTCAGCCTGGAGGAGGCTGTCGCCTACGCGCGCCGCGCCCGCGGGAGCCGCCGGCGGCCGTCGACCGGCTGGGACAGCCTCACCCCCACCGAGCTCGACGTCGTCCGGCTGGCCGTCGACGGTCTCAGCAACCCCGAGATCGGCCGCCGCCTGTTCATGAGCCGGGGCACGGTCAAGGCCCACCTCTCCCACATCTACGCCAAGCTCGGCGTCGCCAACCGGACCGAGCTCGCCGCCCTGGCCAGCGCCCGCCTGCCCAGCTGAGCACACGCCCCCCGACCCCGGCCAGGGCTGGTGAGCTAACGGCCCCGGAAGGCGTCCTTGACCTTCTCGCCGGCCTGCTTGAGGTTGGCCTTGGACTTGTCGGCACGGCCCTCGGCCTCGAGCCGCTCGTCGCCGGATACGGCCCCGGCCGCCTCCTTGAGCTGTCCCTTGACCTTCTGGGCGGTGTTGCGGGTCTTGTTTCGGGTCGCCTTGCGTGACCGGTCGTCGGCTGCCATCGCCTGCTCCTCCCGTGGCGGCTTGCCCTGATCTGGCTCCCCGGTAACCGTGGATGCCAAACCGGCCGGTCAGTGGGACTCGCGGGTGACCTCGGAGCCGCGGCGGCCGACCAGGAAGTCGAGGTCGGCGCCGCGGTCGGCCTGGAGGACATGGTCGATGTAGAGGCGCTGCCAGCCGCTCGGCGGGGCGGCATACGCGCTGGTGGCGGCCTCCGGTGGGGTGCGGCGGGCCAGCTCGGCGGGCGGGACGTCCAGGTGCAGGGCCCGGGCGGGAACGTCGAGGACGATCGGGTCGCCGGTGCGGACCAGGGCCAGGGGGCCGCCGGCGGCCGCCTCGGGGGCGACGTGGAGGACGACGGTGCCGTAGGCGGTGCCGCTCATGCGGCCGTCGCTGATCCGGACCATGTCGCGCACGCCCCGCTCCAGCAGGCGGGCCGGCAGGGGCATGTTGCCGACCTCGGGCATGCCCGGGTAGCCCTTGGGGCCGCAGCCCCGCAGGACCATGACCGAGGTCTCGTCGACCTCCAGGGCCGGGTCGTCGAGGCGGGCGTGCAGGTCCTCGACGCTGTCGAAGACCACCGCCCGGCCCCGGTGCGACAGCAGGGCCGGTGACGCGGCCGCCGGCTTGATGACGGCCCCGTCGGGGCAGAGGTTGCCGCGCAGGACGGCGATGCCGGCCGCCTCCTGGAGGGGCCGGGCCCGGGGCCGGATCACCTCGGGGTCGACCAGCTCGGCCCCGTCCAGGTGCTCGACCAGCGGCCGCCCGGTGACCGTGCCCGCCTCGGGGTCGAGCAGGTCGGCGACCTCGCGGAGCACGGCGAGCAGGCCGCCGGCCCGGTGGAAGTCCTCCATCAGGTGGCGGCCGGCCGGCTGCAGGTCGACCAGCAGGGGCACCCCGGAGCCGATGCGGTCGAAGTCCTCCAGCGACAGCTCGACCCCCAGCCGCCCGGCCAGGGCGAGCAGGTGGACCACCCCGTTGGTCGACCCGCCGATGGCCGCCAGGGCCACGATCGCGTTGCGGAACGACCCGGCATTGAGAAAGGTGCTGGGCCGCCGGTCGGCGGCGACCAGCTCGACGGCCAGCCGGCCGCTCTGGTGGGCCTGCTCGAGCAGGCGGCTGTCGGGGGCCGGGGTGCCGGCCAGGCCGGGGATGGTGGTCCCCAGCGCCTCGGCCAGGCAGGCCATGGTCGAGGCCGTGCCCATGGTGTTGCAGTGGCCGCGGCTGCGGATCATCGCCGACTCCGACTCGAGGAAGGTGTCCCTGGGCAGCCGGCCGGCCCTGACCTCCTCGCCGAGGCGCCACACGTCGGTGCCGCAGCCCAGCGGGGCGCCCCGGAAGTGCCCGGTCAGCATCGGCCCGCCCGGCACGACCAGCGCCGGCAGGTCGACCGAGGCCGCCGCCATCAGCAGGGCCGGGATCGTCTTGTCGCAGCCGCCAAGCAGCACCACCCCGTCGACCGGGTTGGCCCGCAGCAGCTCCTCGGTGGCCATGGCGGCCAGGTTGCGCCAGAGCATGGCCGTCGGCCGCACCTGGGTCTCGCCCAGCGACACCACCGGCAGGTTGAGCGGCACCCCGCCGGCCTCCCAGACGCCCTCCTTGACGCTGGCCGCCACCTCGTCCAGGTGGCGGTTGCAGGGCGTCAGGTCCGAGGCGGTGTTGGCGATGGCGATGTGCGGCCGCCCGTCGAAGGCATGGCGGGGCAGGCCCCGTCGCATCCACGCCCGGTGCACATAGGCGTTCCGGTCAGAGCCCCCGTACCACTGCGCGCTCCGCACGCGCCGATGCTAGCCCCGGATGGCGTTGCCTGTCTCGGGGTCGAAGAAATGCATCCGCTCGGTGTCGACCACCACCTCGACCTGGTCGCCGATCCGGACCCGGGACCGGGGGGCGAAGGCGGCCACGAACTTGGTCCCCTCGACCATGTGGGCGGGCACGTCCTCGGTGTGGGCGTCCTTCTCCAGCAGCTTGGTGTCGGCGGTGACCACCTTGGGGGCGTCGACGTCGAAGTGGACCACGATCTGGGCCCCGAGGGCCTCGACCAGCGA
>CALGFH010000099.1 GCA_937881255.1 uncultured Actinomycetes bacterium | reverse complement strand
GGACAGGCTCAGCATCAGGTTGGGGTAGACCAGCTCGCCCTTGTGACGGGTGCGCTCGTCGTCGTCCAGGCCCGGGAACGGCGCCCGGTCGCTCTGGCCGGTGGCCGTGAAGGTCCAGGCGCCCTCGCGGTGGGGGACGCCCGGGTCCCAGTCCAGCCCGGCCCCGCCGCGCTTGAACGGGGCACGACCCGGCACAGCTGGGGATGGACGCCGGCGCAGTGGTAGCACTCGTTGTAGTTCTCGGCGACCAGCTTCCAGTTGGCCGCGACCCGGTAGGCGAGGCGGCGCCCGACCCGCAGCTCCTCCAGCGGGTAGCGGCGCAGCCGCTCGGGCACGGGGCCCAGCTGGTCGGCCAGGGGCGCCGCCTCGGTCGGGGTCACGTGCAGGAACACGAACCCGCCCCAGGTGGCCACCCCGACCGGGTGGAGCCCGAAGGCCTGCTGGTCGAAGCCGTCGATCTCCTCGCTCCAGGGGGCGCGCAGCAGGTCGCCCTCCAGCCGGTAGGTCCAGGAGTGGTAGGGGCAGCGCAGCGACCCGGCCTTGCGGGTGGGCGTGGCCTGGGGCCCGCCCGGTGCGGCGGGCGGGCACGGCACCACCTGGGAGCCGCGGTGGCGGCAGACGTTGTAGTGGGCCGCCAGCTCCCCCGCCCTGGTCCGGACGAGCAGCACGCTCTCGCCGGCCACGTCGACCACCACCAGCGACCCCGGCCGCTCGACCTGGTCGGCCCGCCCGGCGCAGAACCACTCGCCGAACAGCAGCCGCTCCCGCTCCCGCCGGAAGGCCGCCTCGTCGAGGTAATAGGATGCGGGCAGGGCGCGCTGCAGGCCGGCCATGGCCCCTCACCTCCTCATCTCCCGATTTTGGGCCCCCGGACCGGGAGGGTAGCCGGCCGGGAGATGGAGTTCCCCGGGTTGTCCACACCCCCCGACCACACCCCATTCATCCCCGGGGGAAGCTCAGCCGGAGCGGGTCGGGATCGGGAGCCGGGCGCGCACCTTCTGGCGCCGCTCGGCCTTGCGGAGGTCCTTGGAGATCTGGCGGACCACGTTGCGGCCGGGGATGCCGGTGACCCCGCCGCCGCCGTGGGTGGCCGACCCGGCCTGGTAGAGGCCGCGGACCGGGGTGCGGTAGTCGGCGTAGCCGGCGGCCGGGCGGGTGTGGAACAGCTGGCTGGCCGACAGCTCGCCGTGGAAGATGTTGCCGCCGATCAGCCCGTACTCGTGCTCCATCTGGTAGGGGCCGATCACCTGGCGGAACAGGACCGAGTCGGTGAACCCGGGCGCGACCCGCTCCATCCGGGCCACCACCCGGTCGGCGTGGGCCTCCAGCTCCTCGTCCATCGGCTTGCCGGCCCAGGTGTGGGGCACCCACTGGGTGAACATCGAGACGATGTGGTGGCCCTCGGGGGCCAGGGTCTTGTCGAACACCGAGGGGATGCAGACGTCGGCGAACGGCACCGCCGAGGGCCGGCCGGCGGCCGCGTCCTGGAAGGCGCCCTCCATGTCGTCCAGCGACTCGGCGAGCACGATGGTCCCGCCGTGGATCTCCGGGTCGAAGGAGGGCCGGCAGGTGAACTGGGGCAGCCGGTCTGTGGCCAGGTTGACCTTGACGGTGCCGCTGCGGGTCTTCCAGCGCTCGATGTCGGTGACGAAGTCGTCGGGCAGCTCGGCCCGGTCGACCTGCTCCAGGAAGGTGATCCGGGGGTGGGTGGCGGCCACCACCACGTCGGCCGTCAGCTCCTGGCCGCCCTCCAGGACCACCCCGGTGGCCCGCCCGTTCCTGGTGGTGATGCGCCGGACCGGGGCCGAGGTGCGGATCTCGGCCCCGAAGGAGCGGGCGGCGGCGGCGATGGCGTTGCTGACCCCGCCCATGCCGCCCTCGGCAAAGCCCCAGCTGCCGAGCTTGCCGTCGCCGACGTCGCCGATGTGGTGGTGGGCCATGACGTAGGCGGTGCCGGGGGCGCGCGGCCCGGCCCAGGTGCCGATGACCCCGCTGACCGCGTGCACCGCCTGGAGCTCGGGCGACTCGAAGTACTCCTCCAGCAGGTCGGCGATGCTGAGGGTGAACAGCCGGGTGACGTCGGCCGCCTTGCGGGTGTCGAGCCCGCGCAGCTTCCAGACCAGGCGGGCCTGGGCGGCCAGGTCGACCGGGTGCCGGGAGCCGACCTTGGGCGGGACCGCCGACAGCAGCGGGCCGAGCACGTCGGCCAGGCCGGCCATCCAGGCGTCCCAGCGCTCCTCGGCCTCGGCGTCGCGGGGGGAGAACTTGGCGATCTCCTCGCGGCGCCTGACCGGGTCGTTGGACAGCTGGAGGGAGGTGCCGCGGGCGTGGGGGGCGAAGTAGGGGCCCTGGGGGTAGACCTTGTAGCCGTGGCGGTGCAGGTCCAGGTCGCGCACCAGGGCCGGCGGCAGCAGGCTGACCACGTACGACAGCGAGGTCACCTTGTAGCCGGGCCCGAACGGCTGCTCGGTGACGGCCGCGCCCCCGACCACCTCCCGGGCCTCGCAGACCAGCGTCCTGCGCCCCCGTTTGGCCAGGTAGGCGGCCGCGACCAGCCCGTTGTGCCCGCCCCCGACGACGATCGCGTCGTACCGCCCCTGTTGCATGTGCCTACCTCCCGACCCGGTCCCCCAGAGCGGCGGCCGAGCATCGGCTTCGCACGACGACCGCGCCGCAGCTATTGCAGGCCTTCAGCGTGCGAGCCGCGTGTGCGCGGGCGGCGCTCTGACTCCTTTTTAACTGATTCGTCAGTCAGGAAGCAAGCGGCATGATGCTCGGCCACGCCCCGGAGGATGGGCACGGCCTCGTTGCGGCAGCGGTCGTCGACGCCCGCCCGGGCGGCCTCGCCGGAGGCCAGGGCCGGGCAGCGGGGGTGGAAGCGGCAGCCGGGCGGGACACGGGTCGGGTCGGGCGGCTCGCCGCTGAGGATCTGGGTCTCCAGATGGTGGACCTCGGGGACCACCGAGAGCAGGGCCCTGGTGTAGGGGTGGCGGGGGTTGGCCAGGACGGTCTCGGTCGGCCCCTGCTCGACGATCCGGCCCAGGTACATGACGGCCAGCCGGTCGGCGATGTTCCAGGCCAGGCCGAGGTCGTGGGTGACGACCAGGATGGACAGGCCGAGGTCGCGGACCAGCCCGAGCAGCAGGGCCAGGATCTCGCCCCGGACCGAGGCGTCGAGGCTGGACACGGGCTCGTCCGCGACCAGCATGCTCGGCTCCAGGGCCAGGGCCCCGGCGATCACCACCCGCTGGCGCTGGCCGCCCGACAGCTCGTGCGGGTAGGCCAGGAAGAAGCGGCGCGGCGGGCGCAGGCCGCTGCGGGCCAGGGCGTCGGCGACCAGCGTCTCCTCGTCGCCCTTGACGCCGTGGATGCGCAGCCCCTCGGCCACCGACTCGTACACCGACTGGCGCGGGTTCAGGGCCCCGGTCGGGTCCTGGAGGACCAGCTGGACCTCGCGGCGGTAGGGCTTGAGGGCGGCCGTGCCGCGGCCGAGCGGCTTGCCCCGGTACAGGACCTGGCCGCTGGTCGGCTCGACCAGGCCGAGGATGGAGCGGGCCAAGGTGGTCTTGCCGCAGCCGGACTCGCCGGCCAGGGCGACGATCTCGCCCGGCTGCACCTGCAGGTCGACCCCGTCGACCGCCTTGGCCGTCGGGCCCTTGCCGCGCCTGGCCCCGAAGTGGACGTGCAGGTCGCGCACCTCCAGGATCGGCCCCTGGGCGGCCTCCGGGGCGGCCGGGGCCGGCTGGGTCGCGGTCATGACATCCCTCGTCTCACCGGGGCACCCCCTCGGGGTTCCCCGGACCCCTCCGGCCCGGGATGCGCCGGGGCGTCCTCGCCGACCGGGTGCGGCGGGACCTGGCGGACCAGCTCGGGGTGGCCGTCGCGGACGTGGACGCAGGCCGCCCGCCGGCCGTCGCCGGCCGGCCACAGCTCCACCTCCAGGGTCGGGCAGACGGCGATCGACACCGGGCAGCGGGGGTGGAACGGGCAGCCGCTGGGCAGGTCACGGGGGTCGGGCGGGTCGCCGCCGAGGCCGTGGGGGTTGCGGCGGGAGGCGCGGTCGCCGATGGTCGGGAACGCCTCGGCCAGGGCCCTGGTGTAGGGGTGGGCCGGGGCCTCGAACACCTTGGCCGCCGGGCCCTCCTCGACGATCCGGCCGGCGTACATGACGGCGATCCGCTCGCAGGTCGAGGCCAGCACCGACAGGTCGTGGGTGATCAGCAGCAGGGCCAGGCCGAGCTCGCGCCGCAGCTCCTCCAGCAGGGTCAGCACCTGGGCCTGGACCATCACGTCCAGGGCGGTGGTCGGCTCGTCGGCGATCAGCAGCCGGGGCGAGCAGGCCAGGGCCATGGCGATCATCACCCGCTGGCGCTGGCCGCCGGACAGCTCGTGGGGGTAGCTGGAGGCCCGCCGGGCGGGCAGGCCGACCTGCTCCAGCAGCTCCCCCACCCGGGTGGCGGCCCGCTTGTCGCTGACCTTGTCGTGCAGGTGGATGGCCTCGGCGATCTGGTCGCCGACCCGGCGGACGGGGTTGAGGGCGTGCATGGCCCCCTGGAACACGACCGCCGCCTCGGTCCAGCGGACCGCCCGCAGCCGCCCCGGCCGCATGGTGAGCACGTCCTCGCCCTCCAGCAGCACCGTCCCCGAGGTCCTGGTCCCAGGGGGCAGCAGCCGGAGCACGGCCGCGGCCATGGTCGACTTGCCGCAGCCGGATCCGCCGGCCAGCCCCAGGGTCTCCCCCGGCTCCAGGGTCAGGTCGACCCCGCGCACCGCCGGCACCGCCCCGGCCCTGGCCGGGTAGATGACGGTCAGGTCGTTGACCGCGAGCAGGGCCATCGTCACCGCCCCCGTAGCCGTGGGTTGAGGACCGACTCCAGCGCCTGGCCGATCATGGTGAAGGCCAGCACCACCAGCAGGATGGCCACCCCCGGCGGGACCAGGTACCACCAGGCCCCGATCGAGGCCGCCCCCTGGGTGAAGGCCGCGTCCAGCATCGAGCCCCAGGAGACCCGCAGCGGGTCGCCCAGCCCCAGGAAGGCCAGGGTGGTCTCGGACAGGATGGCCACGGCCACGATCAGCACGGTGTTGGCGAAGATCAGCGGGACCACGTTGGGCAGGATGTGGCGGGTGATCAGGTGCCAGTCGCCCGCCCCCAGGGCCCGGGCCCGCTCGATGTAGGGCCGCGAGGTCACGGCCAGGGCCTGGGCCCGGACGATCCGGGCCGTGCCCGGCCAGGAGGTGATCCCGATGACGAAGGCGATGTTGGCCAGCGACGGCCCGAGCACGGTGGCCAGCACGATGGCCAGGGGCAGGAACGGGATCACCAGGAACCAGTCGGTGACCCGCATCAGCAGCGAGTCGGTCCAGCGGCCGAAGTGGCCGGCGGCGATGCCGACCACCGAGCCGATCACCACCGAGATCACCGAGGCCAGGAACCCGACCAGCAGCGACACCCGCGACCCCCAGATGGTCAGGGCGAGCACCGAGCGGCCGCTCTCGTCGGTCCCGAGCGGGAACTCGGCGCTCGGCGGCGAGAACGGGGCGCCGGTGGCCTTGGTCACGTCCAGCTCGCTCTCGGGCACGAGCAGCGGCGCGAACACGGCCATGGCCACGAACAGGACCAGGATGGCCAGCCCGACCATGCCGATGGAGTTGCGCCGGTACTCCTGCCACGCCCGGGCCGCCGCCTGCCGCCGCCGCGCCCGCGAGATCGCCCGCGGGCTGAGCTGCGGGGGCAGGCTGGGCGGCACGGTGGTGTCGGCATGGGGTGCCCCGCCGAGCGGTTCCTCGATGGTCGGCTGGGTCATCAGCCGGTCCTCACGCGCGGGTCGAGGTAGGCATAGAGGAGGTCGGCGATCAGGTTGGCGATGATCACGGCCGCGCTGAACAGCAGGAACACGCCCTGCAGGAGCGGGTAGTCGGGCGTTCGCAGGGCCTCGTAGCTGAGCAGGCCGAGCCCTGGCCAGGAGTAGACCGTCTCGATGGTGATGGCCCCCGACACGATGAAGCCGAGGTTGAGGAAGATCAGCGTGGTGGTGGGCAGCAGGGCGTTGGGCACGGCGTGGCGGCGCAGCACCAGGGCGTCCCGCAGGCCCTTGGCCCTGGCCGTCGTCAGGTAGTCCTCGGTCAGCTCGTCCAGCAGCGAGGACCGCATGACCAGCGCGTACTCGGCGATGTAGGCCAGGGTGAGGGTGAGGCAGGGCAGGAACAGGTGCCGGGCCACGTCGGCCACCCCGGCCAGGCTGGCCAGCTCGGTGTCGGGGCTGGACAGCCCGCCGGTCGGGAACAGCCCCGGGAGCGGCCCGACCCCGACCCCGAAGGCGATCAGCAGCATGATGCCGAGCCAGAACTCGGGCATGGCGTACAGGGCCAGCGACGCCCCCAGCGACACCCGGTCGAACACGCTGTTGCGCCGCCACGCCCCCCGGATGCCGATCCACAACCCGATCGCCGTCGACAGGAGCGTGGAGAGGCCGAGCAGCAGCACCGTCGGCCAGATCCGCTCCGCGATCACCTCCGACACCGGCCGGCGGAACTTGTAGGAGATGCCGAGGTCCCCGCTCAGGGTGTCGCGCACGTACTGGGCGAACTGCTGGGGCAGCGGCTTGCCCAGGCCGAAGCTCTCGCGCAGGACCTCGACCTGCTCGGCCGGGACCAGGCGGTTGCGGGTCAGGTTCTTGGCCGGGTCGCCGGGCAGCACCCGGAACAGGAAGAAGTTGAACACCAGCACGAAGGCCAGGCTCAGGGCGGCCCCGATGAGCTTGGCGCCCAGCCGGCGCTGGCCGGCGCTGGGACGGAACGTCCGGGTGGAGGTGGCCGCCATCCGGGCCGGCCCCTACTCGCGTTCGTCCTGGCTTGACCTCCGCCGCATGGCCAGCAGCACCCCGGCCCCGCCCAGCACCGCCACCCCGATCGCGATCGGCACCACCGGGACGCCCGAGCCGCCGTCGTCGTCGCTTCCCGCGGCCGCCTGCGGGGTGGTGATGTTGCGGTAGCTGTAGGTGCCGTAGCCGAACAGGACCACGCCGCCGGGGTCGGGCTGGGCCAGGAACCCGGCGAAGCGGTCGCTGCGGTAGGCCTGCAGCTCGTCGTAGTAGAAGGTCACGACATACGGCGCGTCCACGTACAGCAGCCGCTGCATCTCCTTGACGATCTCGGCCCGCTTGGCCGGGTCGATGGTGACCTTCTGCTGCTCGTAGAGCTTGTCGTACTCCTCGTTGCAGTAGAAGCTGTCGGACAGGTTGGCCAGGACATCGCCGCCCGACTTGTAGCTGCGCGACCCGCAGGTGAAGGTCGAGAGCTGGTAGTCGGGGTCGGGCTCGACCACCCAGCCCCACTCGAACATGTCGAACTCGCCCTGGCCGATGATCTCGGTCAGGCGGTTCTCCTCCACCACCTTGACCTCGGTGGCGATGCCGATGTCGCGCAGCCAGCCCTGCATGAACTGGACCGACTGCTGGGAGGTGTTGGACTCCTGGCGGGCGAACAGCCGGAAGCGCAGCGGCCGGCTGCCGTCGGGCATCTCCCTGACCTTGTCGCCGTCGCCGTCCTTGTAGCCGGCCTCCTCGAGCAGCCGGTTGGCCTCGGCCAGGTCGAAGTTGTAGGCCTCGCCGTCGGCCGGCTGGAAGGTCAGGTTCTGGTAGAGGGCGGGAATGACCCCGGTGGCCGGGGTGCCGTAGCCGCCCAGCACCCGCTCGACCAGCGCCTGCTTGTCGATGGCCCGGGCGATGGCCTGGCGGACCCGCTTGTCCTTGAGGGCGGGGTGGCCGTCGCCGATCGGCTCGCCGCTGTCCAGGGCGGCCCCGGTGTTGAAGGCCAGCTCGTCGAAGCCGGAGTAGTCGCCGGCCACGGCGGTGATGCCCTCGGTGTCCTTGAGGGAGTTGAACGGCGCCGGGTCGAGCCCGTCGGCGAAGTCGATCTCGCCCTTCTTGAGCGCCTGGAGCTGGGCGTCGGCGTTGTTGAAGACCCGGTAGACGACCTCGTCGATCTTGGGCGCGCCGGCCCAGTAGGACTTGTTGGCCGTCAGGCGGACGAACTGGCCGGTGCTGCGCTCGGCGAGCACGAACGGGCCGGAGCCGACCGCGTCCTTCTCGTTCTCGAAGGTCGAGACCTCCTTCTCGTCGATGTCCTTCCAGACGTGCTCGGGAAGGATCGGCACGGCCAGCCGGAGCATGGTCGGGCTCGGCTCCTTGGTGGTCATCACCAGGGTGGCGTCGTCGGGGGCCTCGACGGTCTTGATGTTGGACACGTAGTTGCCGTAGTTGGTCTGCTCGAAGGTGCCCTTCATGATCCGGTTGAAGGTGTAGGCGGCGTCCTTGGCCGTGAGCGGCTGGCCGTCGGACCACTTCACCCCCTGGCGGATCTTGTAGGTCCAGGTGAGCTCGTCGTCCGAGACCTCCCAGGACTCGGCCAGCCCGGGCACGGGCGAGAAGTCCTTCTGGCTGTAGCCGACCAGCTGGTCGTACATCAGCGCCCAGACCTCGTAGGTCTCGGCCAGGATGCCGATGAACGGGTTGAGCGAGTCGACGTCGTTGACGATGCCGACGGTGAAGGTGAGCTTGCCGGCCGGCTGCTCCTGGGCGGTCACGCCCGGCGCCGCCGTCAGCGCCAGCAGCGCCGCCAGCACCACCATCACCGAGCCCCTCCGGAACCGTTTCGTTCCCCGGTCCCGCCCATTCCTGCCTGCACCGCTGAATGCGCCCACGCCCGGCCCCCTTGCGGGAATCCCACCGCCCGACAACAGCTGACTGAACAGTCAGTAACTAGGAGTTGCGTTATTGTGCGATGCCGCCAGAGCCTCGACAGGGCCCCTGGGCCGGATTGACCAGCTAGTGCCGTCTCATACACCGATTGGCTCGTCGAATCGTTGACGCCCGGCAACCGTGATGGCTCGGCGAGGTCTTGACCTGTGATTGTCCACAGCGCGGTATTGGCCCTTGACGGCCCATGCACCCACAGTCGAACATCAGTTCGCCATGGAGTCCTATGAATTCCATCCCCGGCTGGTGCATCGCACCGCCCGCGTCCGCCTGCGAGTCACACGCCACCAGGCCGACCGCTGCTTTGGGTTGCTGCGCTCGGCTGGTGATCTCTGGGCCTGGTTACTGGACACCAACCGAGAGCGGTTGGTGCAAGGCGCGGCGCCGATCGTCGGCTATCAGGCGCTGTGTCGCGAGCTCACTGCCCGAGGGCCTGCCGGAGAGCTGTCAGTAGTGGGGGCCAGATCGGTGCTGGCCCGGTACTCGGACTCGTGGTTCGCGGCTGCCAAGCGGCGACGCAAAGGCGAACCGGCCGGGTTCCCACGCCGCAAGCGCCTGCTGGTCCCGGTCCGCTTCCACCACCAGACCTTTCAGCTGGACGGCCGGCGGGTGCGGCTGCCCGTCGCCAGGGGCCGCCCCGCGCTGTGGGTGCGGACGGCTCGCCCCATCCCGTATCCGGCCGACCGGATCCGGGCGGTGACCTTGGTGGCCGATTGTGGGCAGCTCTGGCTGGCCGTCACCGCCGCCGTACCCATCCACCATCACGACCTGGACCCTCGTCAGGTGGCCGGCGTGGACCTTGGCATCATCCACCCCTACGCGGTGGTCGCCGAGCACGCAGCCTTGCTTGTATCGGGGCGGGCGATCCGGGCCGAGAGCTTCTTGCACCTGCGCGATCAGCAGGCACGTCAGGCCAAGACCGCCCGACGGGCACCTAAACCCGGGCAACATGGCTCGCGCCGCTGGCGGCGCTATCGAGCCCGCCTACGGCGGGTCGAGGCCCGCCACCGCCGCCGAGTCCATCAAGCCCACCACCAGGCAGCCAGCCAGGTCGTCGCCTTCGCCGTGCGCCAGCGGATCGGCGTGCTGGTCATTGGCGACCCGACCGGCATCACCACCCACGATGCCGGTCGGGTGCACAACCGGCGGCTGCGGCAATGGCGCCGCACCCACCTGGTCCAAGCGT
Organism: uncultured Actinomycetes bacterium; assembly: GCA_937881255.1. Classification (GTDB taxonomy): domain Bacteria; phylum Actinomycetota; class CALGFH01; order CALGFH01; family CALGFH01; genus CALGFH01. The sequence goes on along the minus strand of CALGFH010000099.1, from coordinate 586 downwards.
TGAGCGACAAGGCCGAACAGGCTGGCATCGACGTTCGCCGGGTGGACGAGCGCGGTACCTCTTCCACCTGCCCAGCCTGCCGGCGACGGGTCCCCAAACCATCTGGCCGCCGATTCCGCTGCCTGGCCTGCACCTTCCAGGGGCACCGCGACCTGGTCGGTGCTGCCAACATCGCCGCCACCCTCGGCGGCGGAACCACCAGCGCAACTCTCCCCACGCTGGTCGAGCACCGCCGAGCCGGCATCGTGCCGGCACGACGTGACCGCCGCCGTCACCTGCACGATCAGCGACGGCGGCGGTCCTGCCCGGCCTCAGGCCACCCAGATGGGCACAAGGGCTCTTCGGGGTGTCACTCGCCGCACGCAACCACCGACCCTGCGTCCGACGAGGATCAAGCAACCAGGCGCAACACGGCCAACGTTGCCTGAAGGGGCACTAGTAACGGTACGACCCCTGAACCCGCACGGCGAGGCGGCGGGCGCACTCCTGGATCGACCCGGCGAACGACGGGTAGGTCTGGAACGCCTGGGAGAGCTGGCTGGCCGTGAGCCGGTTGAAGCAGGCCTCGGAGATGGGGGCGATCAGG
>CALGFH010000098.1 GCA_937881255.1 uncultured Actinomycetes bacterium | reverse complement strand
GGGATCACCTGCCGATGTCCGTCCCGACGTCGGATTGCTGCCAGACGACCAGGATGCGCTGGACCACGGTGATGGCGGTGCCGGCGACCAGCACCCACAGGCCGGCCTCGGCGTGCCCCAGCAGCAGGGCGAACCCGAGGACGATGACCCGCTCGGGCCGCTCGGCGATGCCGACGTTGCAGGCGAAGCCGAGCGACTCGGCCCTGGCCTTGATGTAGGAGACGACCAGCGACAGGCTCAGCACCAGGGCGGCCAGCATGGCCATGGCGTCCAGGTCGCGGACCAGGGCGAACCAGATGACGCCGGTGAGCACGGCCGCGTCCGAGAGGCGGTCGACGACCGAGTCCAGGAAGGCGCCCCGGCGCGAGACCCGGCCCGAGGCCTTGGCCACGGCGCCGTCGAGCATGTCGGGGAGGCCGGAGAGGAGGCTGACCGCGCCGCCGATCACGGGCTGGCCGGTGGCGATCAGGGCGCCGGCGCCGAGGCTGCCGGCGAGCCCGACCGCGGTCAGGCCGTTGGCGGTGATGCCGGCCTTGGCCAGGGCGTGGCCTGCCGGCTCGGTGACGTGACGGAAGGTGTCGCGGGCCTTGGACGAGAGCACGGATCTACCTGTCGTGACGGGGGCGATCCTGGGGGGAACGCCCATGGCTGAACTTGGGGAGGCTAGCACTCCTACAGACCCGGCTCAACGACGACCGGTTACGGCAATATGCGGTGGTAGCATCGCCAATCCCGGGCGACACCGGCGACATCGAGGGAGGCTGGCTGCCTGTGAAGCGCTACCCCACCGACCATGTCCGCAACATCCTGATCGTTGGTCACGGGGGCGCCGGCAAGACCTCGCTGGTCGAGGCGGTGTGTCACGCGACCGGGGCCACCAACCGCCTCGGGCGGGTCGAGGACGGCACCACCGTGACCGACTTCGAGCCCGAGGAGACCCGCAAGCACATCTCGGTCTCCCTGGCCGTGGCGCCCGTCGAGCACGACGGCTTCAAGGTCAACCTGCTGGACGCCCCCGGCTACGCCGACTTCATCGGCGACGTGCGCTCGGCCCTGCCGGCCGCCGACGGGGTGCTGTTCGTGGTCTCGGGGGTCGAGGGGGTCGAGACCCAGACCGAGGTCGTCTGGACCATGGCCGAGGAGATGGGCCTGCCCCGGGCCTTCTTCATCAACAAGCTCGACCGCGACCGGGCCTCGTTCTCCCGCTCCCTCGACGCCATCCAGGCCGCCTTCGGCAAGGCCTGCCCGCCCCTGTACCTGCCCATCGGCGAGGAGCAGGACTTCCGCGGGCTGGTCGGGCTGCTGTCGGGCCGGGCCTTCACCCACGACGGCGGCAAGCGGACCGAGGGCGACGTCCCCGACGACCTGACCGACGCCGCGGCCAGCCTGCGCGAGCAGCTGATCGAGGCGGTGATCCAGGAGTCCGAGGACGAGGAGCTGATGGACCGCTACCTCGGCGGGGAGGAGATCGCCCCCACCGACCTGATCGGCGACCTGGAGCAGGCGGTGGCCGCCGGGCGGCTGTTCCCGGTGCTGGCCGGGGCGGCCATCAAGAACATCGGTGTGGCCGAGCTGCTGGAGGTCTGCACCCAGGCCTTCCCGAGCCCGGCCGAGCGGCCCGAGGTCGAGGGCCGCCGCGCCGACCCGGACGGCCCGCTGGCCGCGTACGTGTTCAAGACCATCGCCGACCCCTATGTGGGCCGGATGAACCTGTTCCGGGTCGTCTCGGGGACCTTCCGGCCCGACACCACCGTGTTCAACGCCACCAAGCGCAAGGACGAGCGGGTCGGCCACCTGCTGACCGTGCGCGGCAAGGCCCAGGAGGCGGCCGACCAGGTGGTCGCGGGCGACATCGGCGCCGTGGCCAAGCTGGCCGACACCTCCACCGGCGACACCCTGACGTCCAAGGACGCCCCGGTGGTGCTGCCGTCGCCGGTGATGCCCGACCCGCTGCTGCCGATCGCCATCGCCCCCAAGTCCCGCGGCGACGAGGAGAAGCTCTCCTCCGGCCTGGCCAGGACCGAGGCCGAGGACCTGACCCTGCGGGTGGAGCGCAACGCCGAGACCCACCAGACGGTGCTGTGGGGCATGGGCGAGAACCACATCGAGATCACCCTGGAGCGGCTCAAGCGCAAGTACGGGGTCGAGGTCACCCAGGTGCCGCTGCTGCTGCCCTACAAGGAGACCTTCAAGGCGCCGGTCAAGGCCATGGGCCGGCACGTGAAGCAGTCGGGCGGCCACGGCCAGTACGCCATCTGCAACATCCAGGTCGACCCGCTGCCCCGGGGCAGCGGCTTCGAGTACGCCGACAAGATCTACGGCGGGGCCGTGCCCCACCAGTTCATCCCCTCGGTCGAGAAGGGCGTCCGCAAGGCCATGGAGGACGGCCTGGCCGCCGGGTTCCCGGTGGTCGACATCCGGGTCACCCTCTACGACGGCAAGTTCCACTCGGTCGACTCCTCCGACATGGCCTTCCAGATCGCCGGCAACATGGCCCTCAAGGAGGCGGCGGCCACGTCCGAGATCACCCTCCTGGAGCCGGTGCTCGAGCTGGAGGTCCTGGTGCCCGACGAGTTCGTTGGCGACATCCTCGGCGACCTGTCGTCGCGGCGCGGCCGGGTGGTCGGGACCGACCCCGTCGGCACCGGCAAGACGCTGGTCCGGGCGACCGCCCCCGAGGCCGAGGTGGTCCGCTACGCCATCGACCTGCGCTCGATGACCAGGGGCAAGGGCTCGTTCGCGCGGCGCTTCTCCCACTACGAGGAGCTGCCCTCGCACATGGCCGCCAAGGTGATCGAGGAGGTCAACGCCCGCAAGTGAGCGATCCGGGGGGGCCGCTGCTGGTCACCGGGATGCCGCGGACGGCGACCAGCTGGGTGGGCAAGATGCTGGAGGCCAGCGGCGCGCTGGTGTACGTCAACGAGCCGATGAACCCCCAGCACCCGCCCGGCCGCTCGCCCGGGGTGCTGCGGGCCGACGTCGAGCACGCCTTCCAGTACATCAGCGAGGAGAACGAGCGGGTCTGGCTGCCGGCCTTCCGGGACACGGTGCGGCTGCGCTTCCACCCGCTGGCCGAGGTGCGCCGCAACCACGGCCCGTACGACCTGCTGCGGGCCCTCAAGTACACCGCCGGCTTCGGCCTGGGCCGGCTGCGCGGGCGCCGGGCCCTGCTCGACGACCCCTATGCGGTGTTCGCGGCCCCCTGGCTGCAGCGCCGGGTCGGCTGCCAGGTGGTGGTCACGGTCCGCGACCCGGTGGCCACCGTGTCCAGCTGGCGGCGGCTCGGCTGGACGCCGCGGCTGGCCGAGCTGCTGGCCCAGCCGGCCCTGGTCCGGGACCGCCTGGCCCGGTTCGTCCCCGACCTGGAGGCGGCCGTGGCCGCCGACGGCGACGGCGGGGTCGGGCCGGCCAGCCTGCTCTGGCGGGTCATCTACGGGACGGTGGCCGACTACCGCCGGGAGCTGCCCGCCCTCGAGGTGGTCCGGCACGAGGACCTGTCGGCCGACCCGGTGCCGGCGTTCCGGTCGCTGTACGGCCGGCTCGGCCTGCCCTTCGGGCCCGACGCCGAGCGGGCCATCCTGGCCGCGACGTCGGCCGGGTCGGGCGGGGGGGCGATGCGCTGGTCGGTGTCGGGCGGCGGGGTCTCCAAGACGGCCGCCCGCCGCCTCGACAGCCGGGCCAACCTCCAGGTGTGGCGCGAGCGCCTCACCCCCGAGGAGGTGGCCCGCATCCGCGAGCTCACCGCCGACGTGGCCTCGGGATTCGGTTACACCTCGGGGAACGGCAGCCGGTAGGGCCAGCCGGCGAACTGGTCGCCGCCGTCCCAGGGCCAGCACTCGATCACGAACTGGCGGCCCGCCTTGTCCACCCGGACCAGCCCGTAGCCCTCGCGCTTGCGGGCCCGGTCCCCCAGCTCGGCGTTGCGGCCCCGCTTGGCGGCCCGGAAGGCGGCCTTGGTCAGGCGGGGGTTGGCCACGGCCAGGACCCGCATGCGGTTGCCGTAGGCGTCGGTGAAGTCGCCGGTATGGGGGGTGGCCCCGGGGTTGGGCAGGCCGCCGGCCGGCTCGAACCAGCGCTGCCAGGCGCTGCCGGCGGCCGGGGCGACAAACTGGACCGGGCCGTCGTCGAAGCCGTCCAGGCCGTGGCGGACCAGGCTGGGAAGGTGCTGGTCGCCCGAGAGGAGCAGCGCCCCGGCCCGCTTGACCAGCTCCAGGGCGGTGCGGCGGGCGGCCACGGCGGCGTCGGCGTCCGAGTCGAACTGGGCCCGCCCGCGCTCGTCGGTCTGCAGGCAGCCCCAGAGGGTCTGGGAGAAGCAGAGCTTGGGGCTGCCGGGGTCGGCGGCGGCCCAGTCGGCCAGGAACCGCTCCTGGCGGTCGCCGAGGATGGTCAGGTCGTAGCGCCGGCCGGCCGGGTCGCGGTTGTCCTTGTCGCCGTTCTTGAACTTGCGGTCCTCGACCAGGGCGAAGCCGACCCCGCCGTAGCGGAAGGCGCCGTAGTAGACGCCGATCCCCTGGGCCACCGGGGCCGGGTCGTGGGGGTCGGGGTTGTGGCTGGTCTGGACCCGCTGGACCAGGTTGACCCAGGCCGCCGGGTGCATGTAGCCGCCCTGGCGGTAGTCGCCGCCGGGGGCGGGCGCGCCGGCGTTGCCCCACAGGTTGGGGTGGTAGACGTCGTGGTCGTCGACCAGCACCACCGTGGGGACCGAGCGGGTCAGGTCGCGGAACGCCCACAGCCACAGATACCAGCGGTACAGCACGTCCAGGGTCGGCTCGGGGCCCTGCTCCTTGGTGGTCGGCCGGTGCTCGTAGTACTGGTCGCCGACGGCGGCCAGCAGATGGGGCCTGCGGCGGCCCAGGTCGGCGGCCAGCTCGGCGTAGGGGAAGTAGAGGTTGCGCTCGGTGTAGAGGCCGAGGGGGGCCGACCCGGCCATGCGGTCGCCGGCGTCGCTGCTCACGTTCAGGGGCCGGTAGCTGTGGATGGTGCAGTCGAGCAGCCCGACCCGCAGCTCGTCCTCGCCGGCCGGGTCGGCGGCCACCGTGCCCTCGTAGGCCTGCTCCTCGGCGGTCCCCGCCCCCCACAGGACCCGGTAGCCGCGCTCGGCGGCGCCGTCCCAGTCGGTCACCCGGAAGGCGGCCGCGAACCCGGGCCCGACCGGGGCCACCGCCTTGTCCTCCCAGCCCTCCCCGCCGGGGCGCCGCAGCTGGAGCCGGACCTCGCCCGGGTCGCCGTCGCCGACGGGCAGCAGCTGGGCGGTCAGCTTCAGCACCGGGCCGTTGAGGGTGTGGAGGGTGGCCAGGACCGGGCCCTCGGCCCGCTCGGGCCGGCCGGCCAGCTTGGCCCCGGCGGTGCCGAGGCCGGCGAACCAGTGCCGGGCCCCGCCGGCCGGGTCGGTCGCGGACGAGACCCCCCGCCGGTCGGGTCGGTCGAGGACGAGACCAGCGCGATCCCGCCGGTCAGGGCGGCCCCGTCGACGCCGTCGAGCCGGGCCGCGGCCAGCGGCCGGCCGTCGCGGTCGCTGGCCTGGAGCCGGAGCCGGTAGCGGCCCCGGCCGCGCGGGGTCAGCTCCAGGACCAGCTCGACCTCCTCGTCGAGGGCCCGGGGCCGGGGCTGGCCGGAGCGGACCACGCCCGGGAGGGGGGCGTAGGCGAACTGCCGGCCCTCGTCGGTGTGCTCGCGGAAGCCGACGCTGCCGTCGGCCTCGTAGGTGCAGAGGATGCCGCCGCCCTCGCCGGAGGCGCCCTGGACGAGGGCGGCCGCCCGGTGGTCGAGCCGGCCGCCGCCGGCCCCGATCAGGAACCCCGAGAAGCCCTCCCCGGCGGCCAGGGTGCCGGTGCGGACCCCGATCCGGCCGGCCTGGTCGCCGGCCTTCAGCTCCCTGGTCAGGACGGCCACGGTGCGGGTCCGCATCGGGCCGGTGGCGGCCACGCACTCCAGCCGGCCCTGGTGCAGCCGCCAGTCCTGGAGCCGGTTGGCCCAGTAGGGCGGGCCCAGCCAGGTCCGGGTGCGGTCGGTCCCGGCGGGTGGCGGCACCGGCTCGGGCGCCGGACCGGCCGGGGTCGCCGGCCCGCCGGCCGTCCGCCAGGGCCAGAAGCGCCAGGCGACGACCGCCGCGACCACGGCCCCGGCGCCGGCCTTGAGGAAGTTGCGACGATCGAACCGACCGGCACCCACGGACGTCGACGACCTCCAGGCTCGGGGCGGAGCGTTGTATCAAGGCCCCGGGTGGACAGAACCACCATGGACCCGACCGCTGAGGGCGGGTAGCACCCTGCGCCTAGGCCGGGTGGTCCTCGATCTGCACCAGCCCCTGGCGCACGGCCAGTGCGGCCGCCTCCAGCTTGGAGTGTACGCCCAGCTTGACCAGCACGTTCTGCACGTGGGTGCGGACGGTGTTGAGCGACAGGTAGCAGGCCTCGGCGATGCGGCGGTTGGAGTAGCCGCGGACCAGCAGGTCCAGGACCTGGCGCTCGCGGTCGGACAGGCTGCGCAGCAGCAGCTCGGCGTGGAGGTCCCGTTCGGGCCGCCCGGGGCTGTGGACAGCGCCGGGCACCCCTCCCGGCGGTCGGTTACCCTCCCGTTCAGGGGCCCCACCATCACGGGGTTGGGGTGCGGCGTGCCCGGCGGGCCGGGCGGGGGCGGCGTGCCCGGCGGGCCGGGCGGTGTGGGGGGGCGCCGGGTCGGCCATGACCACCTGGAAGCCGGCGGCCACGGCCCGGATGGCCTCGGCCAGCTCGCGGGCCGAGGCGGCCCGGCTCATGCCGGCGTGGACGGCCGGGGTGGGGTGGGGGCGGGCGTCCTCGGCCAGCAGCAGCACCCGGGTCGCCGGGTCGGCCTGGCCGACCAGGCGGACCAGCTCGGCGACGGCCGGGCCGGGCATCTCGGTGTCGACCACCAGCACGTCGGGGTGGTGGGTCCGGACCGCCTGGAGGGTCGAGGCGCCGTCGCCGGCCAGGGCCACGATCTCCAGGTCGTCCTCGGCCGACAGGACCATGCCGAGGCCCTCGACGAAGGCGTCGTGGTCGTCGGCCAGCACGACCCGGACCGGTTGCCGCATTGCCGCTCCCCCCCGAGAGGCGCCGATCAGGTGTTGACGGCGAGGTCCACTGGATCCGGTTCGGCGTCCGGCCGCAGCGGCAGGCGCAGCCCGACCAGGGTGCCGCCGCCCTCCCGGGGGGCCACCCAGGAGCGGCCCCCGGCCTCGTCGAGGAACCGGCGGACCACGAACAGCCCGATGCCGTGGCCGCTGGGGACGTCGGCGGCCGCGCCCCGGTCGGCCACGACCACCTCGACCTGGCCGGCCGCCGGGTCGGCCCGCACGGCGACCTCGACCCCGGCGGGCCCGCCGTGGGCGGCCGCGTTGTCGATCAGGTTCTCGATCGCCTGGCGGAGCATGGTCGGGCTGGCCTCGACCTCGGCCTGGACGCCGGCCTGGACCCGCACGGTCGCCCCGCGGGCCACGGCCACGGTCCTGGCCGCCGCCTGCACCGTGGCGGCCACGTCGGGCAGGGCCGGCTCGGGCACGGCCTCGGTCAGCTCGCTCCGGCGGTCGCCCAGCAGCTCGCCGGCCAGCTGGTCAAGGTCGGCCACCTCGGCCAGGAGGAGATCCAGCATGGGCGCGGTGTCGAGGCCCTGGCCGCGGAGCATGGCGATCGCCTCGCCGGCGACCCGGACGGCCGCCGTCCGCCGGCGCAGCTCGTGGGCGAGCATGGCGACGTCATCCGGCGTAGCCTGCGCGCAGCCCGGCCGACACGCTGAAACCACTGCAGTCGTCCCCCTGATCGCTGCTTGTGGGCCGTCAACGTACTGCCCTGGGGGACACGCTGCCCATCTGAAGAAGTGACTACTGATGGTACGGCTGCGTGAAAATCCCCCCAAACAGCCGGGCTGTCGGGGGGAGAATTCCTCGCGACCACGCTGATATGTCACGAACCGCCCTCCAGCGATCGGCAACTGGCGTCGACTGTCGTACTACGACTTACGACAGCTGAGGTAGGGCAGGCACGGGCGCATCCGCCAGAGTAGGCAGCCGGAAGGCTCGCGAGAGCTCGCTCGGAAGACAGGACGGTCATGGCAAGAGTGCTGCTGGCGGATTCGCAGCCGCTGTTCAACGAGGCGCTGGAGGCGTTGTTCTCACGGGACGACGTCCACCAGGTGATCGGCCGCTGCTCGTCGGCCGAGGACGCCTTCACCCATGTCTCCAGCCTCCGCCCCGATCTGGTGCTGGTGGACGCCGCCCTGGGCCTGGAAGGCTCGCCCAACCTGGTCGCCCGCATGCTCGAGGCGTACCCCGAGGCGCGGGTGATCGTGCTCGGCGACGACCACGACGCCGACCTGCTGCTGGCCGCGATCCGCGCCGGCGCGGCCGGGGTCGTCGGCAAGACCTACGGCGCCAGCACGGTGCTTCGGGTCGCCGGGGCGGTCCTGGAGGGCGAGGGCGCGGTCCCCCGCGGCATGCTCCTGGAGCTGGCCCGCCGGATGGTGTCGACCGACCGGCCGAACTCGCCGCTGTCGCGCCTGTCCCCGCGCGAGCGCCAGGTGCTCGCCCTGCTCAGCCGGGGCTGGGACAACGCCCGGATCGGGCGGGATCTGTTCATCAGCCAGCATACTGTCCGGACCCACATCCAGAACATCCTCGAGAAGCTCGGCATGCACTCCAAGCTCGAGGCCGCCACCTTCGCCATGCAGCGCTCGACGGAGCTGGAGCTGACCACCGGCGGCCCCGGGTCGAACCGCTGACCGGAAGCGACGAGACGAACCAGAAGGAGCATCAACTGTGACGATCAGCGAGCAGACGTTGACCGGACCGCGCGGCGGCCTGCCGCACGGCGGCCAGCTCGTCGACCGGCGGCTCGACGCCGACGAGGCGAGCGCCCTCGCGTCCAGCCCGCTTCCCTCCCTGCCGCTGACCGCGGCCGAGGCGGCCGACCTGCGCGCCCTGGCCACCGGCGCCTACAGCCCGCTGACCGGCTTCATGGGGGCCAAGGAGCACGAGTCGGTCACCGAGTCCATGCGCCTGCCCGACGGCACCCTGTGGTCGATCCCGGTCTGCCTCGGCATCCCCGACGCGGTCCGGGTCGACGCCGGCCGCCTGGCCCTGCGGGGCGAGCGGGGCGAGCTGCTGGGCGTGCTCGAGGTCGCCGAGGTGTTCGAGCGCGACCGCCAGGCCGAGGCCGAGCTGGTCTACGGCACCGCCGACCCCGAGCACCCCGGCGTGGCCCGGGTGCTGGGCTCCCCGGCCCGGGCCGTGGCCGGCCCCGTCCAGGCCGTGGTCGAGCCCCTGGAGGGCCCGGTGGGCGCCCGCGCCCTGACCCCGGCCGAGACCAGGGCCGCCTTCGCCGAGCGCGGCTGGGGCACGGTGGTCGGGTTCCAGACCCGCAACCCGGTCCACCGGGCCCATGAGTACCTCATGAAGTGCGCCCTGGAGATGGTCGACGGGCTGCTGCTGCACCCGCTGGTCGGCCCGACCAAGGAGGGCGACGTGCCCGCCGAGGTCCGCATGCGCGCCTACGAGGCGGTGCTGGGCTACTTCCCGCCCGAGCGGGTCCTGCTGGCCGCCCTGGTCGCCCCGATGCGCTACGCCGGGCCCCGCGAGGCCGTGCTCCACGCCCTGGTCCGCAAGAACTACGGCTGCACCCACTTCATCGTCGGCCGCGACCACGCCGGCGTGGGCAGCTACTACGGCACCTTCGAGGCCCAGGAGCTGATCGCCTCGCTGCCCGCCGAGGACCTGGGCATCACCCCGCTCCGCTTCGACAACGCCTTCTACTGCCGGCGCTGCCTGGCCATGGCCACCGGCAAGACCTGCCCCCACCCCGACAGCGAGCACGTCGCCCTCTCCGGCACCCAGGTGCGGACCATGCTGGCCGCCGGCCAGCTGCCCCCGCCCGAGTTCTCCCGGGCCGAGGTGGCCGAGCTGCTGATCGACGCCTACCGCTCCTGACCGCCCACACCAACGAAAGGCGCACCGTCCCATGACCAACGACACCGGCTTCGTGCTCTGGCTCACCGGCCTGTCCGGCGCGGGCAAGTCGACCCTGGCCGCCAAGCTCGGCCCCGCCCTGGCCGAGCGCGGCCACCGGGTCGAGCTGCTCGACGGCGACGAGGTCCGCACCAACCTCTGCCAGGGCCTCGGCTTCAGCCGGGAGGACCGCGACACCAACATCGCCCGCATCGGGTATGTCGCCGGCAAGCTGTCCAAGCACGGTGTGGCCGTGCTGGTGGCGGCCATCTCCCCCTACCGGGAGGCCCGCGACCGGGTCCGGACCGCGGTCGACAACTTCGTCGAGGTGTATGTGGCCGCGCCCGTCTCGACCTGCGCCGAGCGCGACGTCAAGGGCCTGTACGCCAAGGCCCTGGCCGGCGAGATCAAGAACTTCACCGGGGTCTCCGACCCCTACGAGCCGCCCGTCAACCCCGAGATCGAGCTGCACACCGAGGCCGAGAGCGTCGACGACTCGGTCCACCAGGTGATCGCCTGGCTGGAGGCCAACCAGCTCACCGCCCCGTCCGACCGCTAGTG
>CALGFH010000097.1 GCA_937881255.1 uncultured Actinomycetes bacterium | reverse complement strand
GCCCCGGCCGTCCGCCGGCGACTCGCGGCGGGCCCCGTCCGACACCTTCCGCCAGGCCGTGGCCGCGGCCAAGGCCGACGACGACGCGGCCCGGCCCCGGCGGCGCCAGGCCCCCTACATGGTCGCCGCGGCCATCCTCGACGAGCGGCCCGACGCCGACACCCTGACCCCGGCCCAGCTGGTCGAGGCCATGGCCGAGCGCGGCGTGACCATCAGCCAGTCGACCGCCCAGGCCCTCCTGCGCGAGCTGCGGTCCCCGCTCTCGACCCGGATGTCGAACCGCCGGCCCAGCCGGGCGCCGGGCGAGCCCCGGCCGACCGGCACGCTCGCCGGCGACGGCGGCCACCCCACCGTCCGCCCCAGGTAGACCGCGCGGATTTGCTTGACTTGGCAGGAATGCCTGCGATCGTTCAAGCTGGACGCGAACGACGGCGGGGGATAGGCATGGGAGGCGGCCCGTGGTCTATCTGGTGCGGCACGCCCACGCGGGCTCCAAGGCGAAGTGGGACGGGCCCGACCTGGCCCGCCCCCTGTCGGCTCAGGGACGCAAGGAGGCGCTCGGGCTGATCGAGCGGCTGGCCGCCCGCCCGATCGGGCGCCTGCTCTCCAGCCCGGCCGAGCGCTGCCTCCAGACCGTCCAGCCGCTGGCCGGCCGGCTCGGGCGGCCGGTCGAGCCGAGCGAGGCCCTGGGGGTGGACGGGACCGGGTCCGGCGTGCTCGAGCTGCTCACCGACCCGGCGCTCGACCGGGCGGTCCTCTGCACCCACGGCGAGTTCATGGGCAAGGCCTTCGAGGAGCTCCAGAAGGCCGGCATCGAGCTGTCCGACCCTCCCAGGTGGCCGAAGGGCTGCACCTGGATTCTGCAGCTCGACGTTGGGCATGCATGGAAGGGGACCTACCTGGAGCCGCTGGCCCTGGAGCCGGCGGGACAGGATCCGCTGCCCCGCTGACCTGAGAGGGCAAGGAGGACGGGTCATGAAGGAGCGCGAGGCCAAGCTGGACGCCCCGCCCGGCTTCGAGCTGCCGGAGCTCGGCGGGCCCGACGACGGGTTCTCGGCCGAGCCCCGGGCGCCAAGGCGGCTCCGGACCACCTACTACGACACCACCGACCTGCGCCTGGCCCGCTGGGGGGCGAGCCTGCGCTACCGCCCCGGCGAGGGCTGGACGGTCAAGCTGCCCGAGGGCCAGGACGGGGTCCTGCTCGTCCGGGCCGAGCACACCTTCGCTGGCGACGGGCGCCGGCCCCCGGCCGAGGCGCGGGCCCTGATCCGGCCGTTCGTGCGCACCGCCCAGCTGTCGCCGTCGGTGCGCATGCGCACCCTGCGCCGCCCGGTCGAGCTGCGCGACCCGGAGGGGTCGCGCCTGGCCGAGCTGGTCGACGACGAGGTCCAGGTGCTGGACGGCCGCCGCATCCAGGCCCGCTTCCGCGAGCTCGAGGTCGAGCTCGACCCCGACGCCGACGCCGGCCTGCTCGGGCAGATGGTCGACCGGCTGGTCGAGGCCGGCGCGGTCGCGGGCGAGCCGACCGCCAAGTACCTGCGCGCCCTCGGCGGCCGCGAGCGGGTGCTGGGGCCCGAGGTCGTCCAGCCGGAGGTGGACGCCGGGGCCTCGGTCGAGGAGCTGCTCCGCCACGACCTGGCCAGCGGCACCCTGCGGCTGTTCCGGCACGAGGCCGGGGTCCGCACCGGCGAGGACCCCGAGGCGGTGCACCAGGCCCGGGTGGCCACCCGCCGGATCCGCTCCACCCTGCGGACCTTCTCCAAGCTGCTCGACGAGGAGTGGACCGACCGCCTCCGCGACGACCTCAAGTGGCTGGCCGACCTGCTGGGCGAGGTCAGGGACACCGACGTGCTGCTGGAGCGGTTCGCCGGCCACCTGGACGACCTCCCGGCGGCCGACGCCAAGGCCGGCCGGCGCCTGCTGGCCAGCCTGTCCGAGCAGCGCGACCAGGCCCGCCGGCGCCTGCTCGGGGCCATGGCCCAGGAGAAGTACGTCGAGCTGCTGGAGGACCTGGTCGCCGCCGCGGCCGCCCCGGCCCTGCTCCCCGGGGCCGACCGCCCGGCCGCCGAGGTGATGCCGCCGCTGGTCCGCAAGCCCTGGAAGCGGCTCCGCAAGGAGGTCCGCAGGGCGGGCGACGACCCGGCCGACGAGCAGCTCCACCAGATCCGCATCCGGGCCAAGCGGGCCCGCTACGCCGCCGAGGCGGTCGAGCCGGCGTTCGGCAAGCCGGCCGAGGACTTCGCCGACGCCGTGGCCGACATCCAGAGCGTCCTCGGCGACCACCAGGACGCCGTCGTCGGCGAGGCCTGGCTCCGCGAGGCCGCCGGCACCGCCAGGCGCGACGTCGCCCTGGTCGCCGGCATCCTGATCGCCGCCGAACGGGCCGCCGCCGCCGGGACCCGCGACAGCTGGCGCTCGGTCTGGAAGGCCGCCAACCGCAGGAGCCTCCGCGCCTGGCTGGGCTGAGCCTGCTCGCCTAGCCGGGGTCCGGCCAGTCGCCGGCCGCCTGCCGGCGGCGGGCCAGCCAGGTCATGGCATCGCCCAGCACGTGCTCGTCGCTCAGGTCGGAGGCCCGCCAGCAGCGCTCCCAGCGGCCAGGGTCGAGCCACCCGGCCCGGAACCCGTCGGCCACCGCGTCCACCACCCGCTGCTGGGTCGGCGACAGCCGGGCCACCAGCTCGGCCAGCTGCCGCACGTCCGCCTCGTCGATCCGGGCCGCCAGCGCCCGCATGGCCGTCTCCTGAAGGGGGAAGCTCCGCCTGCTCGGTTTCGTACACGGTTGTCGGCCGCCGCCCACCCACCCTTGACCGCATGGTCGAATAGCGGGGTGGACGGCGACCGGCGCGAGCCCGACTACCGCTTCTCCCTGGCCAACGAGCGGACCCTGCTGGCCTGGGTCCGGACCGCCCTGGCCCTGGACGCCGCCGGCCTCGGAGTGATCCGCTTCGCCCCGCCCCTCGGCGGGTCGGCCGGCCGCGAGCTCGTCGGCGCCATCCTGGTCCTGCTCGGCGCGGCCACCGCCTGGAGCGGCTACCGCCGCTTCCTGGCCACCGACCGGGCCATCCGCGCCGGCGACCCCATCCCGGCCCACGCCGCCCCCCGGGTCCTGGCCGCCGCCCTGGCCGCCATCTCCGTGGCCATCCTGGTCCTGCTGTCCGCCGACTGGCTCGGCTGACCCTCACACCGCCGACGGGGTGGGCGGGCCGGCCACCGGCAGCGTGACCGTGAAGGTGCTGCCCCGGCCGAGCTCGGAGGCGACCCGGACGGTGCCGCCGTGGGCCTCGGCCACGTGACGGACGATGGCCAGGCCGAGCCCGGTGCCGCCGGTCTGGCGGGCCCTGGCCTTGTCGACCCGGTAGAAGCGTTCGAAGACGCGGGGGAGCTCGCTGGCCGGGATGCCCTCGCCGGTGTCGATCACCTGGATGGTGGCGCTGCGCTCGGTGCCCTCCAGGCGCACGCAGACGGTTCCCTTGGCCGAGGTGTGGCGCAGGGCGTTGTCGAGCAGGTTGGACAGCAGCAGGCCGAGCTGGGCCCGGTCGCCGCGCACCGAAACCAGCGGCTGGAGCTCGGTGTCGAGCCTGACCCGCCGCTCCTCGGCCAGGTCGGCGTAGCCGCCGGTGACCTCCTTGGCCAGCCCGACCAGGTCGACCGGCTCGACGTCGAGGGTCCCGCGCTCGACCCGCGACAGGTCGAGCAGGTCCCTGGCCAGGACGTCGAGGCGCTCGGCCTCGCGGCCGATCCGCTCGGCGAAGCGCCGCCCGGCCTCGGGGTCCTCGGGCAGGGCGGTCAGCAGGGTCTCGGCCAGGGCCCGGACGGCGGCCACCGGCGTCTTCAGCTCGTGGGAGGCGTTGGCCACGAAGTCGCGGCGCAGCACCTCGAGGCGGCGGCGCTGGGTGATGTCGGTCATCGTGACCACGATCCGCCCGGTCGGCCCACGGTCGGCCAGCGGGAAGGCGCGCATGGCCAGGGTGCGGGGCTCGGGGAAGACCAGGGTCAGGTTGCCGACCACCGGCGCTCTGGCCTCGGCCGCCTGCTCGGCCAGGGCGATGACCTGGGGCGCGCCCAGCACCCGTTTGGCCGGGAGCCCGGGCCGCAGGTCGGCGGCGAGGCCGAACCAGGCGCGGGCCGCCGGGTTGGCCACCAGCAGCCGGCTGGCGCCGTCCAGCAGCAGCACGCCGTCGTCGAGCGCGTCCAGGATCTGGCCCGCCCGGTCGCGCTCCTCGGTCAGCTCGTCGAGCCGGTCGCGCAGCCGGGTGGTGATCGCGGACAGCTCATTGGTCAGCCCGGCCAGGTCGTCGGGCTCGGTCCAGCGCCAGCTGGGCAGGGTCACGTCGGCCAGGCGGCGGACGGCCCGGCGCAGGGCGGCGACCCGCCGGCCCATCGGCCAGACGGTGAGCGAGGCCACGACCTAGCTGTCCTCCACCCCGGCCCGGACCGCCTTGGAGGGGACCAGCTCCTTGACCTCACCGGTGACGATGAACACCACCTGCTCGCCGATGTCGACCGAGTGGTCGCCGAGCCGCTCCAGGTAACGGGCGACCAGGACCATCCGGCTGGCCCACTCCAGCGTCCGGTCGTCGGCCGCGGCCCGCTCGATCTGGCGGAAGACCTCGGCGTTCAGCCGGTCGAGGGGCTGGTCGAGGATGGGCAGGCGCTCGGCCAGCTCCAGGTCGCGCCGGGCGAAGCAGGTCATGGCCGCGGCCACCATCCGCTGGGCGTGCCCGCCCATCTCGACCAGGGTGGACTGGATCTCGACGACCGGCGGGAAGTCCTTGGTGATGCGGACGAACTTGGCCATGTTGACGCAGAGGTCGCCCATCCGCTCGATGTGCGAGTTGATGTGGAGCACGCCGGCCACCAGTCGGAGATCCTTGGCCACCGGCGCCTGCAGGGCCAGGGTGCGCAGGATCTCCTGCTCGACCTCCACGTAGGCGCGGTCGATCTGGTCGTCGCGGATGATGACCTCGTCGGCCAGGGTGGTGTCGAAGGCGGCCAGGGCCTCCAGCGTCCGGTCGAGCTGGCTCTGGACCAGCTGGCCCATCTGCAGCAGCTTCGCCTCGAGTCCCTCGAGGCGTTGTTCGAAGGTCGTGCGCACTCGGGACCCCCTGGGCACCGTGCCGGGCTCGCGTTGTTCGTCGAGGTCATCGTACGCGCAGCCCGAACACCGGGAGGTCCGGGAGGTGGCCTGGAGGCGAACGGACGGTGAAGGTTTCGGCTCGTGATTGCTCAGCCGGCGACGACGTGGAATTTTGGACCCATGCCGAAGGTGATGGTCGTCGACGACGAGGAGTCGCTGCTCGAGGCGATCCGCTACGCGCTCTCGCGCGAGGGCATCGAGGTGGTGACGGCCACCGACGGCGGCGACGCGATGCGCGACTTCGAGGCCGAGCGGCCCGACCTGGTGGTGCTCGACCTGATGCTCCCGACCCTCAACGGCTGGGACGTGTGCCGCCGCATCCGGGCCACCAGCCAGGTGCCCATCCTGATGCTCACCGCCCGTGACGCCGAGGTCGACCGGGTGGTCGGGCTGGAGATGGGCGCCGACGACTACGTCACCAAGCCGTTCTCGCTGCGCGAGCTCGTGGCCAGGGTCCGCGCCCTGCTCAGGCGGGCCGGCACGGCCGCCGACAACCCCCGGCCGGAGATGGCCGTGCTCGAGGCCGGCGGCGTCCGCCTCGACCAGGAGCGCCACGAGGTCAGCGTCCGCGGGTCGCAGGTCAGCCTGCCCCTGAAGGAGTTCGAGCTGCTCGAGATCCTGATGGAGAACCGCAACCGGGTGCTGACCCGCCAGACCCTGATCGACCGGGTCTGGGGCTACGACTACGTCGGCGACACCAAGACCCTGGACGTCCACGTCAAGCGGCTGCGGGCCCGGGTCGAAGAGGACCGGCACGAGCCGAAGCTGATCGTGACCGTCCGCGGGGTCGGCTACCGGTTCGACGGTTAGGCCCGGTTCGGTCGGGATCCCGGGGCGGCTCCAGCCGTTCACCTTGGGCCGAAACCAAGGTTCCCGCCCCGTTCACCTCCCGTTCATCTTCCGTCGTCTGGCGTGACAGCGACCGCCCGTACCGTCGCTGCCGGTCATCAACGCTCAGGAGGACATGAACGTATGACGCAACGGACGCGGCGCCGGGGCCGGCTTCTCGGCCTGACACTGGCGATCGCCCTGGTCGCCACCGCGTGTGGCGGCGACGACGACGCCGGCGGCGGCGACACCGGCGGGGGGACGAGCCTCTCCGGCAGCATCGTGATCGACGGCTCCTCGACCGTGGCCCCGGTCACCGAGGCCATCGCCGAGGAGTTCCGCAAGGAGCAGTCGGGCGTCGAGGTCACCGTCGGCACCTCCGGCACCGGCGGCGGCTTCACCAAGTTCTGCGCCGGCGAGACCGACATCCAGGACGCCTCCCGCGCCATCGACGACGAGGAGAAGGCGGCCTGCGAGGCCAAGGGCATCAAGTACCAGGAGTTCCGGATCGGCCTGGACGGGCTGGCCGTGGTCAGCTCGGCCCAGAACCAGTTCCTGGACACCCTGAACTTCGAGCAGATGGCCAGGATCTTCGAGGAGGGCGGGGCCAAGACCTGGAACGAGGTCGACGCCAGCTTCCCAAACGAGGACATCGCCATCTTCGGCCCCGACGCCGAGTCGGGCACCTACGACTTCTTCAACGAGGAGGTCCTCGGTGACCCCGAGGAGGGCGGCAAGAAGCCCCGCAACGACTACACCGCCTCCTCCGACGACAACACGCTCGTCCAGGGCATCGAGGGCGAGGCCAACTCCTGGGGCTACTTCGGCTACGCCTACTACCAGAACAACAAGGAAGGCCTGAAGATCATCAAGGTCGCCGAGGAGGGCACGAGCGGCATCGAGCCCACCGGCGAGACGATCGAGTCGGGCGACTACCCGCTGTCGCGTCCCCTGTACATCTACGTCAAGGACGACTCGCTCAAGAAGCCAGAGGTGGGACAGTTCGTGAAGTTCTACCTGGAGCAGACCCCGCAGCTGATCGCCGAGGTCGGCTATGTGGCCGCCCCCCAGGACGACTACGCCCAGGGCCTGACCAAGCTCCAGCCCTTCCTGACCACAGGCTGACGCCTTGAGCACCCGCCCACCAAGCCCCGCGGGCGGGTGACGCCGCCCCCAGCATCGCCCGCCGCAAGGTCCGCACCGGCGAGCGGCTGATCATCAACGGCCTGTTCCTCTGCGCGGTCCTGTCGGTCGCGGTGACCGTCGGGATCGTCGCCGTCCTGCTGGTCGACACCATCGCCTTCTTCGGCGACACCAGCCTGGTCGGGTTCCTCACCGGGACGGTGTGGGCCCCTGGCCAGGGCGCCGGCGAGGGCGGCCTGTACGGCATGCTCCCGCTGCTGAACGGCACCCTGATGATCGGCGTCGGCTCGATCGTGGTCGCCCTGCCCCTCGGCCTGCTGACCGCGATCTACCTCTCGGAGTACGCCAACCCCCGGGTCCGGGGCGTGCTCAAGCCGACCCTCGAGATCCTGGCCGGCATCCCGACGGTGATCGTCGGCTTCTTCGCCCTCCAGTTCATCACCCCCGACCTGCTGCGGCCGATCTTCGGCGACGACCGGGTGTTCATCTTCAACGCCGCCGCCGGGTCGATCGCGGTCGGGCTGATGATCCTGCCCATCATCGCCTCGATCAGCGAGGACGCCATGCGGGCGGTGCCCTCGTCGCTGCGCGAGGCCGCCTTCGGCCTCGGGGCGAGCAAGCGCCAGGTGAGCCTCCGGGTGGTGGTCCCCGCCGCCCTCTCCGGCATCTCGGCCTCGGTGATCCTGGCCTTCTCGCGGGCGGTGGGGGAGACCATGGCCGTCACCATCGCCGCCGGCAACAGCCCCAAGATGACCTGGAACTACTTCGAGTCCATCCAGACCCTGACCGCCTCCATCGCCCAGACGGTCCGTGGCGAGGTGGCGGCCGGCACGGTGCGCTACGACGCGCTGTTCGCCCTCGGCATGACCCTGTTCCTGCTGACGCTGGTGATGAACCTCATCTCGGCCCGCATCGTCCGCCGCTACCGGCAGGTGTACTCGTGACCGCCTCGGCCGGGGCCTTCGCGCCGTCGAGGCTGGGGCGGGGGTCGACCCGCACGGCCGCCAAGATCCTCCTCGACACGGCCTTCTCGGTGGTGCTGTTCATGGGCACCATCGTCGGGGTGGTCGCCCTGGCCACCCTGATCTGGACGATCTTCGACACCGGCTGGGAGCGGCTGGTCGCCGACCCGGTCGGGTTCCTGTCCAGCTACGTGTCCCGCCTGCCGGCCCGGGCCGGGATCAAGGCGGCCCTGGTCGGCTCGGCCTACCTGATGGTCCTGACGGCGCTGTTCTGCTTCCCGATCGGCGTCGGCGCCGCCGTGTACCTGGAGGAGTTCGCCCCCCGCAACCGGGTGACGAACTTCGTCGAGGCCAACATCTCCAACCTGGCCGGGGTCCCGTCGGTGGTCTACGGCCTGCTCGGGCTGGGGATCTTCGCCCGCTTCCTGCGGATGGGGCCGAGCCTGCTGGCCGGCGCCCTCACGCTGGCCGTGATGAGCCTGCCGGTGATCATCGTGGCCGCCCGCGAGTCGATCCGGGCCGTGCCCAGCGGCATCCGCGAGGGGGCGTACGCCCTTGGCGCCACCAAGTGGCAGACGGTCCGCCGCCAGGTCCTGCCGGCGGCCATGCCGGGCACGCTCACCGGCACCATCCTCGCCCTCTCCCGTGCCATCGGCGAGACCGCCCCGCTCCTGGTCATCGGCTTGCCGATCGTCATCTTCAGCCTGCCCAACGACCTCCGCGACCCGGTGTCGGCCCTGCCCCTGCTGATCTTCGACTGGACCAGCCGGCCCCAGCCGGCCTTCGCCGAGGCCGCCGCCGCGGCCAGCATCATCCTGCTGGCGTTGCTGCTGGCCATGAACGCGGTCGCGATCTTCCTGCGGAACCGATACACGATCCGGTGGTGACCAGATGACCGAAGGACGGACCCAGGTGAGCCAGGACGAGGACCAGCGCGAGAGCCAGCGGGAGACCAGCTTCGCGGCGGCGGCCAAGGCCCACGACGACACCCCCGACACCCCGCTCGAGGCGGTGTTCCGGCTCGACGACGTCCACGTCTACTACAGCAGGTTCCTGGCCCTGCGTGGGGTCAACCTCGAGATCGGCAGGAACGAGATCACCGCCTTCATCGGGCCGTCCGGGTGTGGCAAGAGCACCCTGATCCGCTGCCTGAACCGGATGAACGACCTGATCCCGGGGGCCAGGGTCGAGGGCAAGATCGAGTACCACGGCCAGGACCTGTACGGCGACGACGTCGACCCGGTCGAGGTCCGGCGGCGCATCGGCATGGTGTTCCAGAAGCCCAACCCGTTCCCCAAGTCGATCTACGAGAACGTCGCGTTCGGGCCCAAGGTCATCGGCATGGAGCCCAGGAACATGGACGAGCTGGTCGAGCGGTCGCTGCGCGGGGCCGCCCTCTGGGACGAGGTCAAGGACAAGCTCAAGTCGAACGCGCTGGCCATGTCGGGCGGCCAGCAGCAGCGGCTCTGCATCGCCAGGGCGATCGCCGTCTCCCCCGACGTGATCCTGATGGACGAGCCCTGCTCGGCCCTCGACCCGATGTCCACCGGGCGCATCGAGGACCTGATGGAGGAGCTCAAGC
>CALGFH010000096.1 GCA_937881255.1 uncultured Actinomycetes bacterium | reverse complement strand
GCTAGACGAAGTACCCGCTGATGTCGACGATCACGTGCACGCTGCCCCGGGTGGAGGCGTTGTGGAGGCCGATGCTGGCCTGGAACTCGCCGTCGGCCGGGGTGGCGGCGGCGACGATGGCGTAGTTGGCCACCGTCTGGCCGGTCGTCCAGTTCAGGTTGGAGACCAGCGGGATCACGTCGCTGTTGCCCGGGAACGCGCGCAGGTTCCCGCCGGAGGTGCCGCTGGTGACGGTGAGGTTGCAGGCCAGCGCCCTGGCCTCGGGCGGGACCTCGTTCGCGGCCCCGGCGAAGTAGTCGGGGCTGCCGAAGTCGAAGATGAAGAACTCGCCGACGGACCCCTGGGGCGGGAACGGCCCGCCACCGTCGAAGCGGGTGTCCAGGTAGCGCTGGGGCGAGATCGTGTGGAAGGACAGCGGCCCGCTGACCGCCAGGACGGCGACGCCGGCGGTCTGCTGGCCATCCGCCCGGACGACCTTGCGCCGGGCCGGGATGTTCGGGGCCGCCGCGCCAGGCACGGCCGCCCCGGCGACCTCGGCACCGGCCTGCCCGGCCACGGCACCGGCGGCGACCATCGCCCCGGCCGTGCCGACCCCGGCCGCCCGCAGGAAGCGCCGTCTGCTCAACCCCGGGTCCTTCGCCGCTCGTCCCTTGCTGTGCCGACCGGTGAGCATGGGGGACCTCCTCGTCATGCCCCCCCGTGCACGAACGCCCGGACTCAACCGCTTCTGCGCCCAACCGACAAGTCCGCGGGCACATCGTTTTGATCACAACCCACACGCGGGCAGCCTCAGGCTCGGGCGGGTACCGCCGTCAGGGGCGCAGCCGGGGTGCAAACCTGGCCCGCGGCGTGGGTCGGCGTGGGCCGGCCCACGGGTCGCCGGCGCGACCACTCGGCCACGCCGGTCCTCTCCCGGGCCTGGGCAACTGCACGGGCGGGGCGAGCCTCGCCGCGAGGGGTGGCCCCGCCCTGATGGGCTAGCGGAGGCGGCGGAGGACGGCGACGACCTTGCCGAGGATCTGGGCCTGGTCGCCGTCGATCGGGTCGAAGGCCGGGTTGTCGGGGAGGAGCTGGACGTGGCCGCCCCGGCGGGAGAAGTGCTTGACCGTGGCCTCGGACTCCTCGTTGGCGAGGAGGGCGGCGACCATGTCGCCGTTGTCGGCGGAGTCCTGACGGCGCACGACCACGAAGTCGCGGTCGAGGACGCCGGCACCGACCATCGACTCCCCTCGGACCTGGAGCATGAACAGCTGGCCCTGGCCGACCAGCTCGCGCGGCAGCGGCAGCAGCTCCTCGACCGCGTCGTCGGGCAGGGTGCCGGTACCGGCGGCGACCGGGGCGCTCATCAGGGGCACGTAGGTGGGCAGCGGCCGCGGCACCGCCGCCACCGGCTCCTCGATGTGGACCTCGATGGCGCGGGGCTTGGTCGGGTCGCGGCGGATGAAGCCCTTTCGCTGCAGCGCCTCGAGCTGGGAGTGGACGCTGGAGGTCGAGGTCAGGCCGACCGCTTCGCCGATCTCACGGATGGACGGGGGGTAGCCCCGGTCGGCGACCGCGTCCCGGATCACCTCCAGGATGCGACGTTGCCTGGTGGTGAGCTCCTCCGCCATTGCTGTACCCCCTGACGCCGGACCCGCTTGCCGCCTGATGAACCGGACTCTAGCAGCGAGATTGGCCCGAGGCAAACACCAGTTCGATATTGTGGACGAGGTTGACAGCGAACACGTGTTCGGGCAGGATGGAGGTCTGATCGAACAGGTGTTCCCCACTCATTGTCGCGGCTACGACGAGGGAGGTCAACCGGATGCGTGCCCGGGTGCTCGCGATCGTCCTGGTCGTCGCCGGGTTCCTGCTGGTTGCCCCGGGGCTGGCCAGAGGCGACGGGCCGGAACGGCCGGCGCCGCGGGTCACCTACGTGGTCGAGCAAGGGGACACGCTCTGGTCGATCGCGCGCCGGGTCGCGCCGGGACGCGATCCGCGCCCCGTGGTGGACGGGCTGATCGAGGTCAACGACGTCCGCGATGGGCTCCAGGCGGGGCAGGAGCTCTCCATCCCGGTCCCGGAGCGCTAGCGCCCGGTCCGGATGGGGTCCGGGCGGCGAGCTCCACGACCGCCTTCTCCCGGCCATGGCTCCCGCCTCCCGGCCCCTTCTCCCAACCCTCCTCCGGCTCGTCCGGCAGCCGTCGGTGCGGGTGGTCAGGTCGCGGTGGCGCTGGAACGGGGCTTCGGGGGGGTGGTCTTGCGGAGGGAACCGAGGTCTTCCAGCTCGCGCTCGAAGTCGGCCGGGTCCTGGAAGTCCTTGTAGACGCTGGCGAAGCGCATGTAGGCGACCGGGTCGAGGTCGCGGAGGGCGTTGAGGAGCTCGATGCCGACCTCCTGGCTCTCGACCTCGCGTTGGCCGCGGGCCCGGATCGACTCTTCGATGTCACTGGCGATGCGTAGGATGGCGTCCAGGGAGATGGGCCGGTTCTTGCAGGCCTTCTGTAGGCCGGAGACCAGCTTGCCGAGCTCGAACTGCTCCCTGGAACCGTCCCGCTTGAGCACCAGCAGAGGAGCCTCCTCGACCCGCTCGAAGGTGGTGAAGCGTCGACCGCAGACCGCGCAGGCACGCCGACGGCGGATCGTCCCTCCGTCCTCAGACGGCCGGGAGTCGACCACGCGGTCCTCGTCGGACCCGCAGAAGGGGCAACGCACGGCTGATCCTCCCTGGGCCGGCCGGTGCCGGCCACCACAACATATAGTGGTATAATCGGTCCCAGGAGGCAAGTTTTCCACAACATCTTGTGTCGAGGGTGCTTGACCCGGACCTCAGATCAGTGCTTAATCACATCGCTGTAGTTCGTGGATCTGTCCGTTCGTCGTCCCGCTCGGCTCTGCTGACCCGGTCCGCAGCACCGTTCAGCGCCGCTTCTCCAGGGGACGGAGGTGCGCGACCCCGTTGAGCACGGGGGTCGCAGGAGGTCAATCATCGTGGCCAAGACCCGGGATGCCCTGTCCGTCGAGAACGGCCCCGCCCGCCGGGGCCTACAGGTGCGCCGCCTGTTCACGAACAAGGGAACCCACCCCTACGACGAGCTGACCTGGGAGCGCAGGGACGCCGTCATCACCAACTGGCGCGATGGCACCACCGCCTTCGAGCAGCGTGATCTGGAGTTCCCCGCCACCTGGTCGCAGAACGCCACCAACATCGTGGCCCAGAAGTACTTCCGCGGTCCCCTCGGTACCCCGCAGCGCGAGCACTCGGTACGCCAGATGGTGGACAGGGTCGCCGGTACCATCACCCGCTGGGGCGGCAAGGACGGCTACTTCGCCACCGACTCCGACGCCGAGGCCTTCCAGGCCGAGCTGACCCACCTGCTGGTCAACCAGAAGGCGGCCTTCAACTCCCCGGTCTGGTTCAACGTCGGGGTCGAGCCCGAGCCGCAGTGCTCGGCCTGCTTCATCCTGTCGGTCGAGGACACCATGCCGTCGATCCTCAACTGGTACGTCGAGGAGGGCATGATCTTCAAGGGCGGGTCCGGGTCGGGCATCAACCTGTCGACCATCCGCTCGTCCCGGGAGCAGCTGGGCAACGGCGGCGAGGCCTCGGGCCCGGTGTCGTTCATGCGGGGGGCCGACGCCTCGGCCGGGACCATCAAGTCGGGCGGCAAGACCCGGCGGGCGGCCAAGATGGTCGTGCTCAACGTCGACCACCCCGACGTGCGCGACTTCATCTGGTGCAAGGCCCGTGAGGAGCACAAGGCCCGGGTGCTGCGCGACGCCGGGTTCGACATGGACCTGGACGGGCGCGACTCCATCAGCATCCAGTACCAGAACGCCAACAACTCGGTCCGGGTCAACGACGACTTCATGCGGGCCTACGAGGCCGACACCAGCTTCGACCTCAAGACCGTGCTCGACGGCCAGGCGATGGAGACCCTCCGGGCCCGCGACCTGATGCGCGAGATCGCCCAGGCGGCCTGGGAGTGCGCCGACCCGGGCATGCAGTACGACACCACCATCAACGACTGGCACACCACCCCCGAGTCGGGCCGCATCAACGCCTCCAACCCGTGCTCGGAGTACATGCACCTGGACAACTCGGCCTGCAACCTGGCCAGCCTGAACCTGCTCAAGTTCCTCGGCGGCGACGGGAGCTTCGACGTGGCCGCGTTCCGGCACGCGGTCGAGATCGTCTTCCTGGCCCAGGAGATCATCGTCGGGAACTCCTCCTACCCGACCGAGCGGATCACCCAGAACGCCCGCGACTTCCGGCAGCTCGGCCTGGGCTACGCCAACCTGGGGGCGCTGCTGATGGCCCTCGGCAAGGCCTACGACTCGGACGGCGGGCGCTCCTGGGCGGGGTCGATCACCGCGCTCATGACCGGGCACGCCTACCGGACCAGCGCCCGCATCGCCCAGGTGACCGGGCCGTTCGCCGGCTACCCGAAGAACCGCGAGCCGATGCTGCGGGTGATGGGCAAGCACCGCGCCGCCGTCGACCAGATCGACCAGTCGCTGGTCCAGACGGACCTGTTCGAGGCCGCCCGCACCGCCTGGGACGAGGCCATCGAGCTGGGCCAGGAGCACGGCTACCGCAACGCCCAGGCCAGCGTGCTCGCCCCGACCGGGACCATCGGCCTGCTGATGGACTGCGACACCACCGGGATCGAGCCCGACCTGGCCCTGGTCAAGACCAAGAAGCTGGTCGGCGGCGGCTCGATGTCGATCGTCAACCAGACCGTGCCGCGGGCCCTGCGGACCCTCGGCTACGCCGACGAGCACGTGCAGGCGATCGCCGAGTACGTGGCCGAGAACAACTCGGTGAAGGGCGCGCCGGTGCTGCGGGCCGAGCACTACGACGTGTTCGACTGCGCCATGGGCGACTCGCCGATCCACTACATGGGCCACATCCGCATGATGGCCGCGGCCCAGCCGTTCCTCAGCGGGGCCATCTCCAAGACGGTGAACATGCCCGAGCACGTCACCGTCGAGGACGTGGAGCACGCCTACGTCGAGGGCTGGAAGCTCGGCCTCAAGGCGCTGGCCATCTACCGGGACAACTGCAAGGTCGGCCAGCCGCTGTCGGCCGACCGGAAGGTGACCACCGACACCGGCGCCGTCATCGAGGTGGACGAGGCCCCGGTGCGCAAGCGCCTCCCCAAGCAGCGGCCCTCCAGGACCACCTCGTTCCGGGTCGGGGACATCGAGGGCTACCTCACCGCCGGGTCCTACCCGGACGACGGGCTGGGCGAGATCTTCGTCAAGGTGTCCAAGCAGGGCTCGACCATGTCGGGCGTGATGGACGCGTTCGCCATCGCCGTCAGCGTCGGCCTGCAGTACGGGGTGCCGCTGGAGGCGCTGGTGGCCAAGTTCACCAACATGATCTTCGAGCCCAACGGGATGACCGACGACAAGGACATCCGCATCGCCCAGAGCCTGGTCGACTACCTGGCCCGGCGGCTGGCCATCGACTACCTGGACGTCGAGACCCGCCACGCCCTCGGGATCAAGACCACCGCCGAGCGCACCGCCGAGGTCAACGGCACCACCGCCGAACCCGCCCTGGCCGAGACCGGCACCGCCGAGCCCAGCCCGGCCGGGCCCGCGCCCGCTCCGGCGCAGGCCGAGCTGCCGTCCGGCCCGGCCGGCGGCCCCCCGGCACCGACCGGCGGCGCCCCGGCCCCGGCCCCGACTCCGGTGTCCCAGGCACCGGCGTTCACCCCGGGCATGGCCGCGGTCGACGCCCCCTACTGCTCGACCTGCGGGGTCCGCATGCGCCCGGCCGGTTCCTGCTTCGTCTGCGAGTCCTGCGGCACGACCAGCGGGTGCAGCTGAGGACGGGTCCCACCGGGCGGTGACCGCCCGGACGTAGGTGGAGCGGGGTGCCGGCCAACCGTCGGCACCCCGCTCGGCGTTCGGAACCGGCGTCGGTCGACCGGCAGGCGGTCGCACACCAGCGGCGCCGTGGAGCAGCACATAGGTGGCCATCGTCAGGTGTCCTCCGGCGGCGGAGATCGGTCGGCGAGCGCACCCGGTCGATCGTAGGCTTCCGGTATGACGGAGGACGTCCTGCTCCGGGCGCTCGACCCGGGACGCGACCGGGCCCAGCTGGAGCGGCTCTGGGAGGCCGCGCTCGGGCCGGTGTGGCCGCTGCTGCCCGGCGCGCTGGACATCGTCGAGCGGGGCGTGGTCGCCGAGCTGGGCCACCACGAGGGCCCCGGCACCCGGAACCGGGACGGCGGGCACCCGGGCGGTCGGGTGGTGGGGGTGGTGGCCGTCGACCCGGCCGGGAGCATCCCGTTGCTGCTGGTCGACCCGGCGCAGCAGCGGCGGGGCGTGGGCACGCGGCTGCTGGGGGCCGGGATGGCGCGGCTCGGGGAGCTGGGGGCCACGACGGTCGGGCTGGGGAGTGGGGGGGACGACTACATCTGGCCGGGGGTTCCCGACGACCTGCCGGGGGCGGTCGGGTTCTTCGAGGCGCGGGGGTGGGAGTTCGACCACACGGTGATCGATCTCGTGGCCGACCTGCGCGGGTACGAGGCGCCGGCCGGGGTGGGGGAGCGGCCGGGCAGGGCCGGGGTCTCGATCGAGGTGATGGCCGAGCCGGAGCGGGCCGAGGTGATGGCCTTCGAGGCGGCGACCTTCCCCGAGTGGGTGGTGTGGTTCGAACGGCTGGACTCCTCGGTGCTGGTCGCGCGGGTCCGGGTGGGGACGGTTGTCGGCACCTTGCTGTTCCGTGGCCCGCTCGGCGCGACCATCTACGAG
Source organism: uncultured Actinomycetes bacterium (assembly GCA_937881255.1). Taxonomy (GTDB): domain Bacteria; phylum Actinomycetota; class CALGFH01; order CALGFH01; family CALGFH01; genus CALGFH01. Next base: position 5,717 of record CALGFH010000096.1, on the reverse strand, counting down.
CCGCTGCTCGGCCGGGAGGCGGGCACGATCGGCTGTGTCGGCGTGGCCGCCCCGGCCCGGGGAGCCAGGGTCGGCAGCGCCATGGTGGCCAGGGCGTCGGAGCTGCTGCGGGACGCGGGAACCCGCGCCTGCCACATCGGCTGGACCCAGCGGGAGCAGTTCTACGCCCGCGTCGGCTACGCGCCCTGGCGGCGCTACCACATGGCCCGGCGGCCGGCCTCGGGCTGATGAGCTGGGTCAGCGGGTCGGCGGGAGGCCGCCCGAACTCATCGGTCCCGCCGATGCGACATGCTGGACGCGATGCACCCCACTCCTGAGGAGCGTGTCGATGGCCGACCGGGCCGAGCCGCGTCATGGGCCGATGACCGAGGAGGACCTGCGGGCGGCCTGGGTGATGGAGCCGCCCAAGCTGGCCGGGAAGGTCCAGGTGGTCGACTACGACCCGGCGTGGCCGGGCCTGTTCCAGCGTGAGGCGGAGCGGATCAGGGCGGTGCTGGGGGAGCGGGTGGTGCAGCTCGAGCACGTCGGGTCGACCTCGGTGCCGGGCCTGGCCGCCAAGCCGATCATCGACATCATGCTGATCGTGCCCGACTCGTCGGAGGAGCCGGCCTATGTCCCGGACCTGGAGGCGGCCGGCTACGTGCTCGTCATCCGGGAGGCCGACTGGTACCAGCACCGCTGCTTCAAGGGCCCGGATACCAACGTCAACCTCCACGTCTACTCGCCCGGCTGCCCGGAGATCGAGCGGTACCTCATCTTCCGCGACCGGCTGCGCGGCCACCCGGACGACCGCGCGCACTACCAGCAGGTCAAGCGCGAGCTGGCCGAGCGGAACTGGACGTATGTCCAGGAGTACGCCGACGCCAAGACCGAGGTGGTCGAGTCGATCATCGCCCGCGCCCGCGAGGGTGACGCCGGCGGCTGAGCTCCTTCAGGCCTCCGTGGCGGGTTCACAACTCCTTCACGGCGGGACGGCAGCATCGGGAACGACCGAAGCAACGCCGTCAGACGAGGAGGACGAAATGCGACGGACGATGGTGGTCGGGGCGGTGATCCTCGCCGTCCTGGCCGTGATCGGGATCGGGGTCGCGGCCTTCAATGCCGGGGTCGACGAGGGGATCTCGAGGGAGCTGGCCCAGCGTGGCGACACCGACCAGGTGGTCAGGGTCGTCGGGCACGGCTACGGGTACGGCTACGGCCGTGGGTTCGGGTTCCCGTTCGGGCTGATCCTGTTCCCGCTGTTCATCATCGGGCTCGTGCTGCTGTTCCGGGGTGCGTTCGCCCGCGGCCGCTGGGGCGGTCCCCGGTGGGGACCTGGCGGCTGGGGACCAGGCGGGCCCGGCGGCCCGGGCGGGTACGGCCCTCCCGGTCCCTGGGGCGGCCCGGCGGCGTTCGACGAGTACCACCGGCGCCTCCACGAGCAGCCCCGGACGCCGGCCGGTCCGGGTGACGCCCCCACTGGGAGCGCCACCCGCGAGACCCCGGCCGACCCCGGGACCGCATAGCCCGGGACGTGCAGGACCGGCGCGCCGCGACGGCGCCGGGGCGGGGCGGAGGGTTGCCTCCGCCCCGCCGTCTCGTCAGGCTTCGGGCGAGCTGGGAGGGTCACCGTGAGAAAGATCCTGGTCGTCGAGGATGAGGGGAAGATCGCCCGGCTGGTGCGGGACTACCTGGAGCATGCCGGGTTCGAGGTGGTGGTCGCCGGAGACGGGGAGGTGGCGCTGGCCGAGGCTCGGCGGTCCCGGCCCGACCTGGTCGTGCTCGACCTGGGGCTGCCCGGGCGGGACGGGCTGGACGTGGCCCGGGGCCTGCGCCGGGTGTCCAACGTGCCGATCGTGATGCTGACCGCCCGGGGCGACGAGACCGACCGGATCGTCGGGCTGGAGCTGGGCGCCGACGACTACGTGGTCAAGCCGTTCAGCCCCAAGGAGCTGGTGGCCAGGGTCAGGGCGGTCCTGCGGCGGACCGAGGCGGCCTCCTCCGGCGGGACCGAGGTGCTGCGGGTCGCCGACGTCGAGGTCGACCTGCCCCGCATGCGGGTCGTGGTCGGCGGCCGGCCGGTCGAGCTCACCCCGACCGAGTTCCAGCTCCTGGCCGCGATGGTCCGCGAGCCGGGCCGGGTGTTCACCCGCGGCCAGCTCCTGGACGCGGTCCACGGCGTCGCCTTCGAGTCCTACGAGCGGGCGGTCGACGCCCACGTCAAGAACCTCCGCAAGAAGATCGAGCCCACCCCCGGCCACCCCCGCTACCTGCTCACCGTCCACGGCGTCGGCTACCGGTTCGCCGATGCCTGACGACCGCCCGGCCGGCGAGGGTCCGGGTCCCGCACCGGAGCCCGGGGGAGGGGCTGGGCCGGGGGAGTCCGGCTGGGGCCCGGGACGGGGGCCCCACGGCCGGTACCACCCTCCGGGCTACCGGCGATACGGCCCAGGCGGGTTCCGGCCGGGAACACGACCGCCCTGGTGGCCGGAGGGTGAGCCGTTCCCGCCGCCGGGGTGGCGGGGTGGGCCGCGGCGGTTCCCGCGGCGGGTCGGGCTGGTGGTGGCGCTCGTCCTCGCCTTCTTCTTCGTGGTCAGCGGGGGGGGGGGGGTTGGGGCCGGGGGACGGCGGCAGGGGCTGGTCGGGACCGCCGTTCCCGCTGATCCTGCTCGGGCTGCTGGGCGTGGCCTTCCTGGCCGGGCGGGCGGTGCGGCGGATGGCGGCGCCGATCGGGGACGTGATGGAGGCCGCCGACCGGGTCGCCGGAGGGGACTACTCGACCCGGGTCCAGGTGCGCGGACCGGGCGAGGTCGGCCGCCTGGCCAGCTCGTTCAACCAGATGACGGAGCGCCTCCAGGCCAACGAGACCCAGCGCCGGGCCCTGCTGGCCGACGTCGCCCACGAGCTCCGGACCCCGCTGTCGGTGATCCGGGGCAACGTGGAGGGGATGCTGGACGGGGTCTACCCGCCCGACGAGGCCCACCTGGGGCCGGTCCTGGAGGAGACGGCGGTGATGGCGCGGCTGCTCGACGACCTCCAGATCCTGTCGACGGCCGAGGCCGGCGTGCTCCGGCTGCACCGCGAGCGGGTCGACCCGGCCGCCCTGGCCCAGGACGCGGCGGCCGCGTTCCGGTCCCGGGCGGACCGGCACGGGGTCGGGCTCGACTGCCACGCCGCCGGGCCCGTCCCCGAGGTCGAGGTCGACCCGGTGCGGATCGGCGAGGTCCTGGCCAACCTCCTCACCAACGCCATCCGGCACACCCCCCGGGGCGGGTCGGTCCGGGTCGAGGTCGGGCCCGCCCCGGAGGGCGTGGCCTTCACCGTGTCCGACACCGGGCCCGGGATCGACGCCCGCGACCTGCCGCACGTGTTCGACCGGTTCGTGAAGTCGGCCGACTCGGGCGGGGCCGGGCTGGGGCTGGCCATCGCCAGGAGCCTGGTCGAGGCGCACGGCGGCCGGATCACCGCCGAGAGCGTCCCCGGGGAGGGGACGATCATGCGGTTCGTGGTCCCGGCTGTGGAAAGCGCAACCGGTTCGTCGGGGTGACGGCATACCCTTGTCTTCGCACCCTTCGGGCGTGCAGCATGAAGGGACGCAACGGGCATCCCGACCGAAGCCGACGGATGGGCGGAGGGGTAGGCGGGTGGTGGTCTGGTGACGAACGGCGAGCTGGGCGCGACCGGCCAGAAGATCTACGACTTCATCCGGGAGTCGCACGCGTCCACCGGGCTGGTCCCGACGGTGCGCGAGATCCGCGAGGCGATCGGCGTCAGCTCCATCGGGACGGTCGGCTACTGGCTCGACAAGCTCGAGGCGCTGAACCTGATCCGCCGTGACGCCGGCAAGAACCGCTCGATCCAGCTCCGGGGCGAGTCCCCGACCGTCCCGGTGCCGCTGGTCGGCGAGATCCGCGCCGGGTCGCCGATCCTGGCCGAGGAGCGGGTCGACGGGAACTTCGTGCTGCCCCGCCAGCTGGTCGGGGAGGGCACCCTGTTCATGCTCCGGGTGCGCGGCGACTCGATGATCGACGCCCAGATCGCCGAGAACGACTTCGTGGTCGTCCGCGAGCAACGGGACGCCCAGAACGGCGACATCGTGGCCGCGCTGGTTCCCGGCACCGAGGACGGCGCCACCATCAAGACCTTCTCCCGCAACGGCGGCCGGGTCCGCCTGCTCCCCGCCAACAAGCAGTACAAGCCCATCCCGTTCGGCCCGGAGGGCCGCATCCTCGGCAAGGTGGTGACGGTCCTCCGCCGGGTCTGACCGGCGGCGGGGCGGCGGCTCAGGGCAAGGTGCGGACGTAGCGGCCCACCCTGGTGTCGTGGGTGTAGCCGGCGGCGAGCCAGAGGGCGACGGCTGGGTCGTGCTCGGACATCACGATCGCGCTGAGGCGGCGGGCGCCCTTGGCCGCGAGGCGGCGTTCGGCCTCGTTGACCAGCTGGAGGGCGATGCCGCGGCGGCGGGCGGACGGGAGCACGGCCAGGCGGTAGAAGTTGGCCCGCCAGCCGTCCCACGCGGCGATGATCGTGCCGACGATCCGGCCGTCGGCCTCGGCGACGAGCAGGGCGTCCGCGCTCGTCTCGAGGAGTCGTTCCAGGCTGACCGGGTCGTCGCTGACACCGGGGACCGACCCGGCCGCACGCCACAGCCCCAGTACCACCGGGACCTCCTCCGGCCGCCCCGGCCGGACCACCGCCGATGGCGTCACTCGGCCCGGAGGAGGACGACGGTGATGTTGTCGGGGCCTCCGGCGTCGTTGGCGGCGTCGATCAGGGAGGCGCAGGCGGCGGTGCCGTCGGGCTCGGTGGAGAGGATCTCGGCGATGCGGGGGTCGGGGACCGCCTCGGTGAGGCCGTCGGAGCAGAGGAGGACCTGGTCGCCGGGGTGGAGGTCGATGGGGTCGGGGGTGTCGACGGGGATGCGGGGGTCGAGGCCGACGGCGCGGGTGAGGATGCTGCGCTCGGGGTGGATGGCGGCCTGGGCGGGGGTGAGGCGGCCGCGGCGGACCAGCTCGCCGACGACGGTGTGGTCGGTGGTGACCTGGTCGAGGGTGCCGTCGCGGAGCAGGTAGGCGCGGCTGTCGCCGACGTGGGCGAGCTGGAGCTGGTCGCCGGTGGTGACGGCGGCGGCGGTCACGGTGGTGCCCATGCCCCACAGGCCGGGTTCGCCGGCCGCCTGGTCGAGGATGGCCGAGTTCGCCTCGGCGATGGCGCCGGCCAGGGCCTCGGCCGCCTCGGCCGGGTCGGCGAAGTCGCGGCCGTCGAGGGCGGCCAGGGGCTCCACCGCGGCCGCCGAGGCGACCTCGCCGCCCTGGTGGCCGCCGAGGCCGTCGGCGACCGCGAACACGGTCCGGCCGCAGAAGTGGCTGTCCTCGTTGCCGGACCTGGTCCGCCCGACGTCGGTTCCGGCGAAGCTGCTCAGGCGCATGTCGCTTCCTCCATCCGTCGGGGGGAAGGTTCTCACGTGACGGCGCTATCGTGGGGGCCGACAACCGGCCGACGGCAGGAACGCCATCCGAGGAGGACCCGTGACCACTGCGGCGGAGCTCGACCCGGCCCCCAAGCTCGGTGAATACGCCCATCCGGAGCGCCTGGTGACGACGGCCTGGCTGGCCGAGCACCTGGACGACCCCAACCTGGTGGTGGCCGAGTCCGACGAGGACGTGCTGCTGTACGAGACCGGGCACATCCCGGGCGCGGTCAAGATCGACTGGCACCTGGACCTCAACGACCCGGTC
>CALGFH010000095.1 GCA_937881255.1 uncultured Actinomycetes bacterium | reverse complement strand
CTCGCGCACGGCCGTGGCCCGGTCCCGGCCGGCCGGGGTCTGGCCGGCCGAGCCGGAGCGGAACGCGGCCTGCTCGGCGGCGACCCGGTCGAGCAGCCGGTGCAGCTCGGCCTCGGTCTCGGCCAGGTGGATCCCGCCGCCGTCGGCGGCCAGGCGGCGCGAGAAGGCGACCTGGTGGTCGTCGACGTGCTCGCCCAGGCGGTGCTGGCGGGGGACGACGATCGGGACGGCGCCCATGTGCCGCGCCCCCAGGATGGTCCCGGGCCCGCCGTGGCAGACGACCGCGGCCGCCTCGGCCATGGCCGCCTGGAGGGCGTCGAACTCGAGGTAGGCCTGCCACTCGACCTGCCCGGGGGGCGGGGCCGAGGTGCCGGTCTGCATCAGGCAGCGCAGCCGGCCCGGGTGCGCGTCCAGCCAGGCCGCGGCCCAGCGGACCAGGCGGTCGAACGGGTGGTGGTCGGTGCCGACGGTGACCAGCAGCAGCGGGCCGGCGGCATCGGTCACAGCAGGCTCCCGATGACTTTGCCCTTGGGGTAGTTGCGGCGCTGCTCCTCCCACTGGAGCAGGAACAGGTCGCTGAAGGGGTAGCAGAGCCGGCCGGTCATGGTCGGCGAGTCGATCCGGTCGTAGACCTCGACGTACACCGTCCGCTTGCCGAACAGCTTGGCCAGCAGGAAGAACGGGAAGGCGACCCCGGCCCCGCTGGAGACGACCACGTCGGGCCGGTAGGAGCGCAGCAGCTTCCAGGCCAGGCGGGTGTTGCGGAGCAGGTTGGCCAGGTTGCGGGTCGTCGGGTGGTAGGCCCAGGCGACCTGCTCACCGGCGAGCAGGGAGGTGCTGTCCAGCTTCTCGAAGGTCACCCATAGACGATCGTGCCGTTCCCACCATGGCTTGAGGTTGTGGAGCTGGATCAGGTGCCCGCCGGAGGAGCAGACCAGGAGCGCGCGCATGGCCGGGGCCTCAGTACGCGCCCCTGGTCGAGACCAGGAGCGGGACGGTCTTGGACAGGATGAAGAGGTCGTAGGCGATCGACCAGTTCTCGACGTAGAACAGGTCGAGGCGGACGTAGTCCTCGAAGGACAGCTCGCTGCGCCCGCTGACCTGCCACAGGCCGGTGATGCCGGGCCGGACCTCGAGCCGGTCGTGCTGCCACTCCTCGTACAGGGCGACCTCGCCGGCCAGCGGCGGCCGGGGGCCGACCAGGCTCATCTCGCCCTTGAGGACGTTCCAGAGCTGGGGCAGCTCGTCGATCGAGTAGCGCCGCAGCAGGGCCCCGACCCTGGTCACCCGCGGGTCCTGGCGGAGCTTGAACAGCGGGCCGTCGGCCTCGTTCTGCTCCCGCAGGGTGTCGAGCAGCAGGTCGGCCCCGACCACCATGGTGCGGAACTTCAGCAGGGTGAAGGGCCGGCCCCGCAGCCCGATCCGCTCCTGGCGGAAGACCACCGGGCCGGGCGAGGTGAGCTTGATGGCCGCGGCCACGACCGCGAACAGGGGCAGCAGGGCGAGCAGGCCGAGGCCGGAGATGAGCACGTCGCAGGCCCGCTTGGCCGCCGCCTGGGCCCGGGTCAGCTGGAGCACGTTGACCGAGAGGGTCATGACCCCGCCGATGGTCTGGGGGGCCAGGCGGCTGGACAGCACCGTCGGCAGGTTGGCGGTGAAGCGGACCTCGACGTTCTCCTGGCGCCGGGCCTTCATGATCTGGACGACGTCCTCGGGGGTGACGGCGCTGGAGGCGACGAACAGGCAGTCGGCCTTGGTCTCGCGGATCAGCTCGCGGATCCGGCCCACCGGCCCGACCACCCGCTGGTCGTCGAGGCGCAGCTCGTCCATGCCGCCGGACACGAACCCGACCGGCAGGAAGCCGAGCTCCTTGGTGGTCATGGTGGCGGCCAGCCGCTCGGCCTCCAGGTTGGCCCCGACGATCAGGGTCCGGAAGGTGAGCTTGCCCTCGAGGCGGGTGCGCCGGACCCGCCAGTGCCACAGCCGCCGCACCGACAGGGCCAGGATCAGCCCCAGGCCCCACGACAGCAGCATCCAGCCGCGCGAGAACGAGGCCTTGGACCAGAACGAGACCATGACCGTGGCCGAGATGACCAGGCTGATGGCCACGATGATGCGGCGGAACTCCTCGGCGGTGGAGTACTGGTGGACCCGGTACAGCCGCATGGTCAGGTAGACCACCGGGGTGATCAGCGGCACGGTCAGCAGCAGCAGCCAGAAGTCGAGGGTCGGCAGCAGCTCGTCGAAGCGGAGCTGGTAGGCCAGCAGCAGGGCGAAGAACACCGCCAGCGTGTCGGTGATCCCCATGAGCACGTAGTGGCTGCGGTACTGGCGGCTGATGTCGGAGCGGACGCCGGCCATCCGTGGGGAGATCAGCAGGCTGCTGTGGAAGGGTGGTTCAAGCCCTACCGTCTCGGTCAAGGCCCGCCGCACGTCGCCCGTCCTTTCCGAACTGCCGTAGTCCGTATGGATGGCAGAGCGGATCGGAAGGCCAATCCGGTTGTAGTCCTCTGGCGGCGGCGGCACCGGTCACGACTCCCGAGTCCAGCTCTGCTGGTGCATCAGCACCAGGCTGAGCTTCTCGTGGCTGGGAGCCAGACACATGCGGTGGTTGAAGTAATCTCGTCACGCATCTGAAGTAGCCATGACGAGTCCCCAAACGGGTAGTGCGCCCCCGGTGGGAGCGCACTATGTCGCGATGGGTCGCGGTGCCGGCCCTACTCGTCCTGGGTGTCGTAGTAGTAGGTGTTCTTGCCGGCCTGCTTGGAGCGGTTGAGCACGGCGCCGACGATCTTGCCGCCGACCTGCTCGAGCTCCTCCTTGAGGCGGGAGACCAGGTCGCGGTCGCTCTCCTTGGCGTCGGCCACCACCAGGACGGCGTCGGCCAGCGGGGCCAGGGCCAGGGAGTCGGCCACCACCAGGGCCGGCGGGCAGTCGAGGACGATGAAGTCGAACAGGTCGCGCTGCTCCTTCAGGAACTGGCGCATCGAGTCCGAGTCCATCAGCGCCGACGGGTGCGGCGGCAGCGGCCCCGACAGGATCACCCACAGGTTGGGGGCGACCGACCACAGCTCGGAGGCCATCTGCTTGCCGTCGGCCACCGGGCCCTTGCGCTTGTCGGGCGGGGTGCCGTCGGTGAGCAGGTTGGACAGGCCGGACTTGTTCTGCAGGCTGAAGAACTGGTGGACCCGTGGCCGGCGCAGGTCGGCGGAGACCAGCAGCACGTCCTTGCCGGTCTCGGCCAGGACCACGGCCAGGTTGGCCGCGGTGGTGCTCTTGCCCTCCCCCACCCCGGCCGAGACGACCATCACCGAGTTGATGTCGAGCTGGCTGGCCAGGCGGGCCATGCGGGTCCGCAGGGTCCGGTAGGACTCGGCGGCCGGGCTGTTGGGCTGCTCCAGGGTGACCAGGCTGTTGCGGCTGCGCCGCTTCCAGCGCAGCTTGCCCTCCTGGCGGACCCGCTTGGACAGGGGCGGGATGGTGGCCAGGACCGGCCGGTCGAGCCGCTCGGCCAGGTCCTCGCGGCCCCGCAGGCGGTCGTCGGTGCGGTCGCGGACGAACCCGAGCACGACCCCCAGGAACAGCCCCACGAGCAGGCCGATGCCGATGTCGAGGCGGTGGTTGGGGCTGGCCGGGGTGCCGGGCAGGGCGGCGACGGCGATCACCGTTCCCGGGGTGAAGTCGAGCGACTGGAAGCCGCTGAGCTGGGAGAGCAGCTGGTCGAGGCGGTTGTTGGCCGCGGCCAGCTTGGCCTGGGCGGCCTGGCGGGTGGCGGAGTCGGCGTCGGGGTTGCTGATCGTCTTCTCGGCCGCCGAGGCCTGCTTCTGGAACCGGGCGATGTCCTTCTGGAGGCTCTTCTGGCTGGTCGTGGCCTGGGCGCGGGCGTCGGCCTCACGGAAGGCCAGGTAGGCCTTGGCGAAGGCGTCGGCGCCCCGCTGGGCGGTCAGGGGCACCGTG
>CALGFH010000094.1 GCA_937881255.1 uncultured Actinomycetes bacterium | reverse complement strand
TCCACCCGGACGAGGTCGAGGCGGTGCTGGCCACCCACCCGGCGGTGGCCGAGGCGGCGGTGGCGGGCCGGCCCGACCCCGAATGGGGCCAGCGGGTGACCGCCTTCGTGGTCGCCCGCGACCCGGCCAGCCCACCGACCCTGGCTGAGCTGCGGGCCCACGCCCGGGAGCGGCTGGCCGCGGCCAAGGCGCCCCGCGAGCTGGTCCTCGTCCCCGCCCTGCCCCGCGGCCGCTCAGGCAAGCTCCTGCGCCGGCTCCTTCCCGACGGCGAAGCCGACGTAGACGCTGGCCCCGGGGATGACCTTCCGTAGCCGGCCCATGACGCGCCGCCACAGCAGCCGCTCCAGCTCCTCCAGCCGCTGGTGGACCTCGTCCCTGGTCACCACCCCCCGCTCGTGCCCCTGCCAGACCGCGGCCAGCTCCAGCTCCACGAAGGCCGTGCGGCGCTGCTCCTCCTGATTCACGACATGCCCCCCACCGGTGATCTCGACCCGAGCCGGATTCTTCCACATGGGTGATACGAGGGGAACGGGAAGATCGAAGAACTCACGGTTTGCCGGGCCCCGTTACCATAGAGTTCACAGGAGCCTGCAATTGCAGGAGCCAGGTGACCTTGAGAGCGAGGTGCCGAGGTGGGCTTCGAGGTCGAGCGCGCCGCGCCGGACACCGCCCAGGTGCCCGGGACCGGCGGCGCGGCCGCCCCCCAGCGGCCGCTCGGCCGCCGCGTGCGCGCCCTCGCCGCCCGCTCCATCCACCCCTTCGCCCACGGCCAGGTGAGCGAGACCCCGCTGGAGTCCCTGGTCAACGCCCACCAGCGCATGTACCCCAAGGCCGACGCGCGCCTGCTCCACGCCGCCTACGAGGTGGCCGAGCGGGAGCACCGGGGCCAGCAGCGGACCAGCGGCGAGCCGTTCATCACCCACCCGGTGGCCGTGGCCACCATCCTGGCCGAGCTCGGCATGGACACCACCACCCTGGTCGCGGCCCTGCTGCATGACACCGTCGAGGACACCGGCTACACCCTGGAGCAGACCAGGGAGGACTTCGGCGACGAGATCACCCACCTGGTCGACGGGGTCACCAAGCTGGACAAGATGGAGTTCGGCCACGCCGCCGAGGCCGAGACCATCCGCAAGATGATCGTGGCCATGGCCCTCGACCTCAGGGTGCTGATCATCAAGCTCGCCGACCGGCTCCACAACATGCGCACCCTGCGCGTCCAGCCGGCCCACAAGCAGCAGCGCACGGCCCGGGCGACCCTGGAGGTGCTGGCCCCCCTGGCCAACCGGCTCGGGCTCCAGGTGATCCGGCGCGACCTGGAGGACCTGGCCTTCGCGACGCTCCACCCGGCCGAGCACGACGAGATCGTCCGGGTGGTCGACCAGCGCGACCCGGGCCGCCGCGAGCACGTGGCCATGCTGGTGCGCCAGGTCGCGGCCGATCTGCGCTCGGCCAAGACCAAGGCGTCGGTGACCCCGCACCCGCGGCACTACTACTCGATCTACCAGACGATGCTGGAGCGGGGCAGCCGCGAGATCCACGACCCCGACCGCATCCTGGTGGTGGTGGCCGGCGGGCCCAGCGACTGCTACATCGCCCTGGGGGCCGTCCACGGGCGCTGGCACCCGGTGCCGGGCCGGTTCAAGGACTTCATCGCCGCCCCCAAGCTCAACGGCTACCAGTCGCTCCACACCACCGTGATCGGCCCCGGGGAGGAGCCGGTCGAGGTCCACATCCGCACCGAGTCCATGCACCGCACCGCCGAGTACGGGGTGGTCGCCCAGGCCAGGGAGGCCGCCCGCAGCCGCCGGTCCAACGGCCAGGGCGACGCCACCAGCAACGCCGACGACCTGGTCTGGCTGCACCGCCTGCTGGACTGGCAGCGGGCCGTGTCCGACCCCGGGGAGTTCCTGGAGTCGCTCCGCTCCGACCTGTCCGACCACGAGGTCCTGACCTTCACCCCCAAGGGCGACGCCCTCACCCTGCCGGCCGGGGCCACCCCGGTGGACATGGCCTACGCCCTCCGGACCGAGCTCGGCCACCACTGCATCGGGGCCCGGGTCAACGGCCAGCTCGTCCCCCTGGCCAGCGTCCTGGCCGACGGGGACGTGGTCGAGATCCTCACCTCCAACGCCGAGTACCCGGGCCCCTCCAAGGAGTGGCTCGGCTTCGTCAAGAGCCCCCAGGCCCACGTCAAGATCCGCCAGTGGCTGGCCTCCCAGCACCGCGACGACGCCGTCGACGCCGGCCAGCAGGCCATCGACCAGTGCCTGTCCGACCAGGGCTGGTCGCTCCAGCGGGCCATGGAGGACGGCTCCCTGGCCATGCTCGACTACGCCGACCTGGAGGCGATGTACCGCGCCGTCGGCCAGAACCAGCTCTCGGCCCAGTCGGTGGCCCAGTGGCTGGTCACCGTCCTCGGGACCCAGCCTGACACATAGGCGCGCTAGGCTGGCCCCATGAGCGAGCTTCAGCAGCAGGTCCAGAAGGTGGTCGACGAGCTGGTCGACTCCGGGGCCGAGCGTGGCGTCCAGGTGGTCGTCTACCAGGGTGGCGAGCAGGTGGTGGACGTGGTCGCGGGGGTGGCCGACCCGGCCACCGGGCGGCCGGTCGACCCCGGCACCGTCTTCTACAACTTCTCCATCGGCAAGGCCGCGACCAGCACCGTGGTCCACCTGCTGGTCGAGCGCGGGCTGTTCGGCTACGACACCCCGGTGGCCGAGCTGTGGCCCGAGTTCGCCGCCAACGGCAAGCAGGCCGTCACCGTCCGCCAGGTCCTCGACCACACCGCCGGGGTGCCGGGCATCCCGCTGGACACCACCGTCGAAGACCTGTGCGACTGGGACAGGATCTGCGCGGCCATCGCCGCCGCCGAGCTGTGGTGGGAGCCGGGCACCAAGGTCGGCTACCACGCCTACACCTTCGGCTACATCCTCGGCGAGGTCGTCCGCCGGGCCACCGGCAAGCGGATCTCCCAGGTCCTGGCCGAGGAGGTCGCCGGGCCACTGGGGGTGACCGGCGAGCTCTGGTTCGGCATGCCCCCCTCCGAGCACCACCGCCTCGCCCGGCTGGAGGACGAGCCGGGCGCGGCCGAGCAAGCCGCCCAGATGCTGGCCTCGATGCCGCCCGACCTGCCGATGCTCCGGTCGGCGCCGATGGCGCTGTTCCCCAACGCCGAGTTCGGCAACCGCCCCGACACGCTCGCCGCCGACATCCCGGCCGGGGGCAAGGTCTCGGCCCGGGCCATCGCCCGCCTGTACGCCGCCCTGCTCGGCGAGGTCGACGGCGTCCGGCTGCTCACCCCGGAACGGCTGGCCGAGGTCACCGCCGTCTCCTCCAGCGGCACCGACGAGGTCTTCGGGATGCCGACCAGGTGGGGCCTTGGCTACGCCATCGGCCTGCCCGACGGCAGCCGGGACACGGCCTTCGGCACCGGCGGGGTCGGGGGCAGCTTCGCCTTCGGCGACACCGCCAGCGGGCTCGCCTTCGGGCTGACCAAGAACCGGGTCAGCAACGACTTCGCCACCGCCACCCGGCTCACCCAGCTGGTCACCGGGGCCGCCTGACCT
>CALGFH010000093.1 GCA_937881255.1 uncultured Actinomycetes bacterium | reverse complement strand
TTGGCCCGCTGGTCGTCGGTGGCCGCGGCCACCTCGGGCACGTTCGGGCCGTGGGTGTGCTCGGCCATCTCCGGCCCGTCCGCGTCGCCGGCCGTCCCCGCCGCCGTCGCGCCCTCGTGGACGTGGGAGGCCGGGTCGTGGGCGGCGGCCGGGTCGTGGTCGTGCCCGCCGGCACCCGCCGCCCACACGCCGGTCCCGCCCGCGACCAGCGCCAGGGCGAGCGCGGCCCCGGCCACGCCCAGCCGGGCCGGGGTGGAGCGGGGCCGGACACCCCGGGACTCCAGCACCAGGATGGCCAGGGCGCCGGCCAGGCCGACCGCGACCAGGGCGATCCCGATGCCGGCGAGCAGGTGGCCAGGGTTGGAGAGCGCGAACACGCCCTCCTCGGCGGCCAGCCCGGGGTCGCGGGCGTGCAGCACCGCGTCCCAGGCCAGCCCCACCACGAGCAGGACCAGCCCGCCGGCGCCGACGAGCACCATGCGCAGCAGACGTGCGGCCAATGCCACGGACGGCGGATCAACCGGCGACCGGACCGCGGGCGGCGGATCGTCCGGTGGCCGTGGCGCGGGCGGCGGTGGGCCGATCGGCTGGGTGGTGTCGTCCATGGGCGCTCGGCTCCAGACCTCGCGGGCGTTCGGTCGGATCAGTTGTGCCCCATCCAGGTCAGGCCCTGGTAAAGCCGCCGTTCACGCCGGGCAAAACCTGGTCGCCGGCCGGCACGGAAACGCCGATCAGGCCGGGAAGAAGTACACCTTGGCCGCGAACTCGGCCGCCAGGGCCATGATCACGGCCAGGTAGAACATGCCGGTCGCGGCCTGGATGGAGTTCCCCTTGACCAGGACCCGGATGAAGGAGGCCATCAGCCCGCACAGCAGGACCAGCCCGACGGCCAGGTACACGGTCAGGTTCGGGAAGGCCAGCAGCGGCGAGAGCGACTGGTCGACGGCGCTGCCCCTGGCCCCGCCGAGGGCGGCCGAGACCAGGGCGGCCGCCACCCCGGCGACCAGCCAGGTGGCCAGGGCCGCGATGGGCCGGTTGGAGAGCCGCCGGTCGACCAGGTACCAGTGCCCGAGCAGCAGCCCGTCCATGGTCGCGCCGAGGAACAGGGCCCCGGTGAGCAGCGCCAGCGCTCCCAGGGCGGGCCGGCCGCTCAGCTGGGCCAGCGGCCAGCCGGCGACCAGCCCGGGCAGGACCGCCGCCATCCCGGCCCAGCGGGCCGCCGGGACGCGGGCGTACAGCAGCACCTGCCAGACGAGCACGGCGGCGGCGAACACCCCGAGCCAGAGGGCGGCCATGCGGCCGGTGGCTCCCGCGGCGGCCAGCTCGCCCCGGCCGGCCAGCCAGGCGAGCACGGCGCAGGCCAGTGCCGTCCCCCCGGCCAGCTTGAAGAACCCCGGCCGGACCACGCCCCACAGCGGCGCCAGCCAGAGCAGGGCGAGGCCGCCAAGGGCGGTCTCGTAGAGGACCACGGTGAGCACTCCGGCTGGACCGTGCACCGTTGCCGTCCCTTCCTCTCCGCCTTGTCCGCCGCGTGGTGTGCCGTGGCAGCGTAGCGCCTCCGCGTCAACTGAAGCGGCGGAACCCGCCCTCGGAGTTGATGACCTGGCCCGTGATCCAGGCCGCGTCGTCGGTGGAGAGCCAGGCGACCAGCCGGGCGGCGTCGTCGGGCGTGCCCCAGCGGCCGGCCGGGAACCGCTCGGCCACCCGCGCACGGGTCGCCTGGTCGACGTAGTCGGTGTCGGTCGGGCCGGGGTTCACCGTGTTCACGGTGACTCCCCGGTCGGCCAGCGTCTCGGCCAGGCTGGGCGTGATCCCGGCCAGCGCCGCCTTGGAGGTCGCATAGGCCAGCTCGCCCGCCATGGGCCCGAGCTGCTGCCCGGAGGTGAACAGCACCACCCTGCCGCCCGGGCGCCCGTCGTGCTGGGCGGCGAACGCCTGGACGAGCAGCAGCACGGCCCGGGTGTTCACGGCGAAGCTGGCGTCCAGCTCGGCCGCGGTGAGCTCCCCGAGCCCGCCGGCGCTGCTCCGGGCGTGGTTGCAGACGAGCACGTCCACGTGGCCGTAGGCCTCGACCGCGGCCGCCAGCACCCGGCCGGGCGCCTCCGGGTCGTGGAAGTCGGCCTCCAGATGCTCGACCCGCCGGACCCCTTGGGCCGCCCCGAGCTCGGCCAGGACGGCGTCCATGCCGCCGGGGTCGGCGCCCCAGGGCTGGTCCCGGTCGTGGGCGGTCCAGGAGGTCACGAACAGGTCGGCGCCGAGGCCGGCCAGGTGCCTGGCCACCGCCATCCCGATGCCGACCCGGCGGCTGACCCCGGTGACCAGCGCCACCCGGCCGGCGAGGGGCCGGCCGGCCGAGGGTGAGGTGGGGTCGCCGGCGGTCACGGCCGCAGGGTCGTGAGCACCTGGTCGTGCAGCAGGCCGTTGGAGGAGACCACGCTGCCCCCGGCCGGCGTCGGGGTCCCGCCGAGGTCGGTGAAGCGACCGCCGGCCTCCTCGACGATCACCTGGGGCGCGGCCAGGTCCCAGAGCTCGACCTCGGGCTCGACGGCCAGGTCGGCCGTGCCCTCGGCGACCAGCATGTGGCTCCAGAAGTCGCCGAACCCCCTGGTCCGCCAGCAGCCGCGGGCCAGGGTGAGGAACTGCTCGCCGAGCCCGTGCTGCTCCCAGGACAGGACGCTGGCATAGCTGAGGACGGCGTCGGACAGCCGCGCGATCTTGGACACGTGGATGCGGCGGCCGTCGACGAACGACCCTTCGCCCCGCGCCGCCCACCAGCGCCGGTGCAGGGCCGGCGCCGACACCACCCCGACCTCGACGCGGCCGTCGCGCTCCAGGGCGACGAGGGTCGCCCAGACCGGGAGCCCGCGCAGGTAGTTCTTGGTGCCGTCGATCGGGTCGATGATCCAGCGGGCGCTCCCGGGCTGGTCGGCCCCGAACTCCTCCCCGACCACGCTGTGCCCGGGTCGCTCCTCGCCGATCCGCTTGCGCAGGACCTGCTCCACCGCCCGGTCGGCCTCGGTCACCGGGGAGAGGTCGGGCTTGGTCTCGACGAGCAGGTCGTCGGCCTGGAACCGCTCGCTGGTGATGGCGTCGGCGAGGTCGGCCAGTTCGAGGGCGAAGACGAGGTCAGGATGCATACCGGCAGCCTACAGGGGCCTGCCTGTGGATGGGTTTCGGCAAGGGTCCGAGGGGCATGCTAGCCTCGAACACGAGTTCGATCGCAAGGAGGAACCATGACCGACCAGCAGGAGCTTCGCGGCTCCAACCTGGAGAAGGACCCGGCCGACTGGAAGACCGGTGACGAGCCGATGACCGGCGCCCAGGCGTCGTATCTCAGAACGCTTTCCGACCAGGCCAACGAGCCCTTCGACGAGGAGCTCACCAAGGCCGAAGCGTCCCGGCGCATCGACGAGCTCCAGGAACGCACCGGCCGCGGCCAGTCCTGACCGGCGCCCCGGCCGCGGCCGGGGTCAGGCGGCGGCCAGCAGGCCGACGCCGGTGAGGGCGAGGACGACTCCGGCGTTCTGACCTCCGGACAGCCGTTCGCCCAGCAGCCAGCGGGCGAGCACCACGGTGGCGACCGGGTACAGGGACCCGAGCACGCCGACGACGGCCAGGTTGCCGGTGGTCGCGGCATAGGCGAAGAGCAGGTTGGCCCCGGTGTCGCCGATGCCGATCAGCGCCACCGCCCCGAGGCGACGGCCCGGCCAGCGCAAGGCCGACCGCCGGCTGACGAGCGCGATCGTTGACAAGATGGCCAGCGAGCTCATCCTCGCCCCGGCGATCACCCACAGCGGCGAGCTCCGGGATCCGCCGGGTCCGGCAGCCGCGGCTGTTCCGGCGTCCACGAACACGTAGAACAGCCCGAACCCGAGCGCCGACCCGAGCGCCATCGCCACCACCCGCCCCGCCCTCCCCGGGGTCCCGGGGCCTCCAGGGGTGCCCGAAGGCTCCACGGTGCCCGGGGCGGCCCCGGTGGCTGGGGTGGCCGGGGTCGCCGGGACCACCGGCGTGGCTGGGGTCGTTGGGGGGGACGGGTGGGGGCGGGACACGAGGATGACGCCGGTGATGGCGGTGAGGACGCCGAGGGCGGCGAGGGTGCCCGGTTGGTTGCCGGTGAGGAGGGCGGCGACGACGGGAACGATGGCGCCGCAGGCGGAGATGGGAGCGGCGACGGACATGGTGCCTTCGGCGAGGCTGCGGTAGAAGAGGACCAGGGCGCAGCCGCTTCCGACGCCGGCGGCGAGGCCCCAGGCGACCTCGGGGCCGGATGGGCGGATGGCCGAGATCGCCAGGGCGGCGGCCAGGGCCAGGGCGCCGGCCAGCTGGCTCCAGAAGGCGACGGTGAGGGCGGACAGGCGGCGGGACTGGATGCCGCCGAAGAAGTCCGCGGCCCCCCAGCAGAGACCGGAGCTCAGCCCGAGCGGGACCCCGAGGTTCAAGAGGGCACGAGGGGTCGCGTCTCCTACCCGCTGCTGGCGGAGTGGCGGCTGGGCCGACGGGAGAGGTGGAGGCCCGACGGGCGGTGAAGACCGGCCCGGGCGGAGTGCTGGAGGCCCGGGCGGGTGTCGGCGGCGAACAGGAGGGCGGCCAGGTCGACGGCGAGCAGGGTGAGCACGAGCCAGAGCAGTTCCATGGTCGCTCCCGATTCTTGTCTGGTTCTACCAGCGAGATACCAGTACAGTGAACCTTCGGTACAATCCATTGTACTACACTATACTGAACCTGTCGATCTAATTTATTGGTACGGGTAGGGGAGCGAACGGTGCCGGAGCCAGACGACGTCAACGCCGCGGTGGGCCGCAATGTGCGGGGGCATCGCACCAGGCTGGCCTGGACCCTGGATGACCTGGCGGCCCGGGCCGGCGTCAGCAAGGGGATGCTCCTGCAGGTGGAGCAGGCCCGGACGAACCCGAGCGTGGCCACGATCTGCCGGCTGGCCACGGCGCTCGGAGTCTCGGTGGCCAGTCTGGTCGAGGCGCCGGAGGTGCCGAGCGCCCGGGTGGTGCGGGCCGAGGAGGCGGTGACGCTGTGGACCGGGGGCCACAAGGGGAGCGCGGCCCGGCTGCTGGTCGGGTCGGGGACCTCGCAGCAGGTCGAGCTCTGGGACGTCCGCATGGTGCCAGGGGACGGCTACAGCTCCGAGGGGCATCCGACCGGGACCCGCGAGCTGCTGCTGGTGATCGACGGTGAGCTCACCCTGGAGCTGGACGGCACGCCCCACCTGGTCGGCGCCGGCGACGCCATCGCCTTCGTCGCCGACCGGCCCCACGCCTACCGCAACCTGGGGACCTCGCCGCTGCGCTACTCGCTGAGCGTCATCCACCGCGACCAGCCGACCCGGCCGGTCCCGATGCCCCCCGCCTAAAAGCGCCGAAGCACGACGACCATGGCACAGGCGCTCTTGGGGGGCCGTGGGGGGAGCGAGCTCCCCCCACATGGATCAGG
>CALGFH010000092.1 GCA_937881255.1 uncultured Actinomycetes bacterium | reverse complement strand
AAGCAGTACGAGGCGCTCAAGGACAAGGGCATGTCCAAGGAGCGCGCGGCCAAGATCGCCAACACCCCGGACGCCTCCAAGAAGGGCGGCAAGTCCTCGGGCAAGGGCGGCAGCTCCAAGCAGGGCGGCACCACCGCCCAGAAGAAGGCCGCCGGCCGCAAGGGCGGCAAGGCTGCCGCCAAGAACACGGCCGCAAGGGCGGCAAGGCCGCCGCCAAGAAGAGCTGAGGGGTCCCGCCCCGTCGAGGGCCCTAGGCCGGGATCACGCCCTCGGGGAAGTCGGGCATGATCAGCTGCTCCTCGGACTGGCGGAGGGCGGTGGTGCCGCCGAGGGGTGGGAACGGGCTGTCGGAGTAGACGCCGATGTCCCGGTTCCAGAAGGACTGGATGGTGCCGGCGTCGCCGAGGCTGTGGACGTAGACGTTGGCCCCGATGCCCTTGAGGGCGCTGGCGAACGACGGGCGGTAGCGGCGGCTCTCGCGGCCGTTGGCGGCCAGGCTGATGGCCAGGTTCCGGTCCCGCCACCACATCATCACGCCCGGGGCCCGGTAGCGGCTGGTGAAGTCGCCGACGATCGGGTCCTCGTACCGGTTCTGGGCCTGGGTGTGGTACAGGGCCAGCATGTAGTTCTGCAGCGGGTAGGCGGTGCGGAACTCGGTCAGCTCCACGCGGTCCTCGATGTGGGGGAGCATCCGCTCGCGCACGCTCTTCTCGGGCCCCTGGCGCAGGATCGTCTTGTAGATCTCGAACCTGGACCACTTGGAGTCGAGGATGAAGTGGGCGTCGGGATGCCGGCGGAGCAGGGCGACCAGGTCCTGGCTGCGCATGATCGTGTAGCGGCCGAGGTACTTCTTGCCGGCCAGGTCGGCCCAGGTGGCCTCCTTGAACGACTTGTTCAGGCCGTAGTTGGCCTCGAGGCCGTCGTGGGCGACCAGGGCGGTCCCGTCGGCCAGCCGGACCAGGTCGACCTCGAACACCCGGAAGCCGCGGGCGTAGTTGCGGTCGAACGCCTCCCGGCTGTTGGTGTAGAGGTGCCCGTCGATCGCCCCGTTGGCGTGGGCCACGAACCCGTAGGGGTCGTAGCGGCTGGTCAGCGCGTCGGGCCGCAGGGCCGCGGAGCGGGTGTAGCCGATGTCGAGGGTGGTCGCCCGCGAGGTGAACACCCGGTTGGCGTGCCCGAACCAGAGGATGTCGTCGGGGCCGCCCTGGGCGTACCAGAAGACGTCGTTGGGGCCGCCACCGCCACGTCGTTGGGACCGCCACCGCCGTAGTCCCCGACATATGGCTGGTAGGTGCCGTTGACGGTGGTCTTGACCGCCCCGAAGCGGCCGTCGGAGCGCCCGTACCAGGTCACGTCGTAGCCGCTCCCGGGCCCGTACCAGAGGATGTCGCGCTTGCCGTCGGCGTCGAAGTCGCCGGTGAAGGGCTTGTAGGTGCCGGCGACGTTGACCGCCCTGCCGGTGAAGCGGCCGTTGGCGTGCCCGAACCAGAGCACGTCGGGGGCGGAGCCGGCCCCGTACCAGAGGATGTCCCGGGAGCGGTCGCCGTTCCAGTCGCCAAGCAGCGGCTGGTAGGTCCGGCCGATGGTCACGGCCACGCTCCCGAACCCGCCGCTCGACCGGCCAAGCCAGAGCACGTCGTAGCCGCCGCCGGGCCCGTACCAGAGGATGTCGCGCCGGCCGTCGCCGTTGAAGTCGGCCACCAGCGGCTGGTAGTAGCCGCGCACGGTCACCGCCCGGCCGGTGAAGCCGCCGGAGGCCTTCCCGTACCAGAGCACGTCGTTGCCGGCCCCCGGGCCGTACCAGAAGACGTCGTTCTCGCCGTCGCCGTTGAAGTCGCCCAGCAGCGGCTCGTAGGTGCCGGCCACGTTGATCGCCGAGCCCGAGAAGGCCCCGTCGGTCTTGCCGTACCAGAGCACGTCCGGGCTGGGGCCGGGCCCGTACCAGAGGATGTCGGCCCGCCCGTTGCCGTTGAAGTCCCCGACCAGCGGGAGGTAGTTGCGGCCGACGCTGGCCCTGGCCCCGCGGAAGGCCCGGTCGGGCCGGCCCAGCCAGACGTGGTCGGGCAGGGAGCCGGGCCCGTACATGAACACGTCGGAGCGGCGGTCGCCGTCGAAGTCCCCGATCAGCGGGGTGATCCCGGTGGGCACGGCGGCCGCCTCGGCGGCGGTCGCGGCCCCGTCGGCCACCGCCGTCCGGCGCTCCGGCTCCTGGGCGGCCGTCGGCGACGCCGCCGCCAGGGCCAGGCAGAGCAGGCAGGTGAGCAGCAGGCCGAGCCTCGCCGGCCGCGCTCCTACGTAGGCGATCCGCACTGACCCCTCCTCAGCCCGCAGTGCCGGAATCCCGTGAACATATGGGACAGGCGCGCCAGACAGAAGGGATGCGCGTACTAGGTTATCTACGTAGATCTGCGTTGAATCGCCGTAGCGCGCCGACCGTGCGCCGGGCGTCAGATGAGCCGGAAGCTGGCCAGCACGCGGTCGTACGCCCCGGCCGGCGCGACCGCCGTCTGCAGGGGGCCGGACAGGGTGTACCACCGGTCCGGCCCCTCGAGGGTGGTGACGATCAGGGTCGCCTCCGCGTCCTGGCAGCGGCTGCCGGCCAGCCCGCCCACCCGGACCGGCTGGCACCGGGTGGCCGGGCTGGTCGGCGCGGACGTGGTCACCAGGACGCTGATCCCGAACCCTTGCGGCGGCAGCAGCGAGAGCGTGGCCCCGCCGCTGCCGGTGCTCTCGGTGACCCGCCAGCCGGGTGGGTAGCGCAGCCGGAACCCGCCGGCGGCGCTGGTGTGCTCCGGCCAGCTCGCCGGCACCGCCACCGTGGAGGAGGGGGCCGCCTGGGCCGTCGAGGTGGTGGCGGCTGGCCCGGGGCCGCTCGCGCCGTCGCACCCGGCCGCGGCCACACCGGCCACGACCAGACCCGCCAGCACGAGCAGCTTGGTCATCACGGGGTCCATGATGCGCCTCCGCCCGCGTTCGTATGGTCGGATACGGGGGTAGATCAAGACTGGTTCGCGGGGGGCGGTCGATGGAACGATCTAGGACCTAGGGATCAGACCGAAGGATGGAAGGGCGACGCTGATGGCCATGCGAAACGATGTCGACCCGGTCGAGACCAGGGAGTGGCTGGACGCGCTGGACTCGGTGCTCGCCTTCGAGGGGACCGACCGGGCCCGGTTCCTGCTCGGGGAGCTGGCCGCCGAGGGACGCAAGCGCGGAGCCCCGGCGCCCTACTCGGCGACCACGCCGTACCTCAACACCATCCCGGTCGACCAGCAGCCCGCCTACCCGGGCGACCTGGCCACCGAGCACGCCATCCGCTCCCTCAACCGGTGGAACGCGCTGGCCATCGTGCTGCGGGCCAACAAGGAGTCCTCCGAGCTCGGCGGGCACATCGCCAGCTTCCAGTCGTCGGCCACCCTGTACGACACCGGCTTCAACCACTTCTGGCACGCCCCCTCCGAGGGCCACGGGGGCGACCTCATCTACTTCCAGGGCCACATCTCGCCCGGCATCTACGCCCGCTCCTATCTGGAGGGGCAGCTGACCGACGAGCAGCTGGACGGCTTCCGCCAGGAGGCCGACGGCGGCGGGCTGTCGTCGTACCCCCACCCCTGGCTGATGCCCGACTACTGGCAGTTCCCAACGGTGTCGATGGGCCTCGGCCCGCTGATGGCCATCTACCAGGCCCGCTTCCTCAAGTACCTGGGGGCGCGGGGGCTGGCCGACACGGCCGGCCGCAAGGTCTGGGCGTTCCTGGGCGACGGCGAGACCGACGAGCCGGAGTCGCTCGGGGCGATCTCGCTCGGCGGACGTGAGCGTCTCGACAACCTGATCTTCGTCGTCAACTGCAACCTCCAGCGCCTGGACGGCCCGGTCCGGGGCAACGGCAAGATCATCCAGGAGCTGGAGGGCGTCTTCCGCGGGGCCGGCTGGAACGTCATCAAGGTCATCTGGGGCAGCGCCTGGGACGACCTGCTGGCCAGGGACACCTCCGGCCTCCTGCTGCAGCGCATGGAGGAGTGCGTCGACGGCCAGTACCAGGACTTCAAGTCCAAGAACGGCGCCTATGTCCGCGAGCACTTCTTCGGGGCCTACCCGGAGCTGCTCGAGCTGGTCGCCGACATGAGCGACGACGAGATCTGGAACCTCAACCGGGGCGGCCACGACCCGGTCAAGGTGTACGCCGCCTACGCGGCCGCGGTCGCCCACACCGGCCAGCCGACCGTGATCCTGGCCAAGACGGTCAAGGGCTACGGCATGGGCGAGGCCGGCGAGGGCCAGAACATCACCCACCAGCAGAAGAAGATGGCCGAGGCCGCCCTCAAGGTGTTCCGGGACCGCTTCAAGCTCTCGATCCCCGACGACCAGCTGCTCGACTACCCCTACCAGCGGCCGGCCGACGACAGCCCCGAGGCCCGCTACCTCACCGAGCGGCGCACGGCCCTGGGCGGCCCGCTGCCGTCCCGCCGCCGGCGCTCGGAGTCGCTGGCCGTGCCCGAGCTGTCGGCCTTCGGCGCCCAGCTGGCCGGCACCGGGGACCGCGAGATCTCGACCACGATGGCGTTCGTGCGGATCCTCAACTCCCTGCTGCGCGACAAGCAGATCGGCAAGCGGGTGGTGCCGATCGTGCCCGACGAGTCGCGCACCTTCGGCATGGAGGGGATGTTCCGCCAGTTCGGGATCTGGTCCCAGATGGGCCAGCTCTACCAGCCCGAGGACGCCAACCAGCTGATGTTCTACAAGGAGGACCGGAGCGGGCAGCTGCTCCAGGAGGGCATCAACGAGCCCGGGGCGATGTCGTCGTGGATCGCCGCCGCGACCTCCTACAGCAACAGCGACGCCCCGATGATCCCGTTCTACATCTACTACTCGATGTTCGGCTTCCAGCGGATCGGCGACCTCGCCTGGGCCGCCGGGGACAGCCGGGCCCGGGGGTTCCTGGTCGGCGGCACCGCCGGCCGGACCACCCTCAACGGCGAGGGCCTCCAGCACGAGGACGGCCACAGCCACGTGATGTCGTCGCTGATCCCGAACTGCGTCTCCTACGACCCGACCTACGCCTACGAGCTGGCGGTCATCATCCAGGACGGCCTCCGGCGGATGTACGCCGACCAGGAGGACCTCTTCTACTACCTGACCGTGATGAACGAGAACTACCAGCACCCGGCGATGCCCGAGGGCGACGGCGTGGCCGAGGGGATCATCAAGGGGATGTACCTGCTCCGGGAGGGCGGCCCGGCCCGCAAGGGCCGCGCCAAGGCCAGGCCGAGGGTGCAGCTGCTGGGCAGCGGGACCATCCTGCGCGAGGTGATCGCCGGGGCCGACCTGCTGGCCGAGGACTTCGGGGTGGACGCCGACATCTGGAGCGCGCCCAGCTTCACCGAGCTGCGGCGCGACGCCCTGGACGCCGAGCGCTGGAACCTGCTCCACCCGACCGAGCCGCCGCGCACCAGCTACGTGGCCAGCTGCCTGGCCGACCGGCCGGGGCCGGTGATCGCCTCCACCGACTACGTCAAGGCCTTCGCCGACCAGATCCGCCCGTTCGTGCCCGGCACCTACAAGGTGCTGGGGACCGACGGGTACGGCCGCTCCGACTACCGCCGCAAGCTGCGCCGGTTCTTCGAGGTCGACCGGTACTTCGTCGCCCTCGCCGCGCTGTCGGCCCTCGCCCAGGAGGGGGCCGTGCCGGCGGAGACGGTCGCCAAGGCGATCGCCAGGTACGGCATCGACCCCGAGAAGCCCAACCCGGCCCGCAGCTGACCCAGACCTCCCAGACCTGGGTTGATCGGAGGGAACAGTGGCAACCACAGAGATCGCGGTCCCCGACATCGGTGACTACCAGGACGTCCCGGTGATCGAGGTGCACGTGGCCACGGGCGACGTGGTCGCCGAGGAGGACCCCCTCATCACCCTGGAGTCCGACAAGGCGACCATGGACGTCCCGGCCACCGCCGCCGGCAAGGTCCAGGACGTCCGGGTCAAGGTCGGCGACACGGTCAGCGAGGGCACCGTGGTGGTGGTCGTCGGCGGCGACGGCGCCGGCCCGCTCACCACCCCGCCCAGCCTGGTCGGCCAGCAGGAGCCGGAGCCGGAGGCGACCCCTGGCCGCCCCGCCCCCGCGCCCGCCCCGGCCGCCCAGGCCCCCTCCGCCCCGCCCGCGGCCGCCCCGGCGGCGCCCGCGGCGCCGGCCCCGGCGATCACCGACGTGACCGGGGCCCATGCCAGCCCCAGCGTGCGGCGGCTGGCCCGCGAGCTCGACCTGGACCTCAACACCATCAAGGGCAGCGGCGAGAAGGGCCGGATCGTCAAGGACGACCTGCTCGCCGCCGTGCGCGGCCCGGACCGGGCGGCCCCGGCCGCCGCCCCGGCGGGGGCCGGCATCCCCGAGGTCCCGGCCCAGGACTTCTCCAAGTTCGGCCCGGTCGAGACGGTCCCGCTGCCCCGGATCAAGAAGCTGTCCGGGCCGTTCCTGCACCGCTCGTGGCTGAACGTCCCCCACGTCACCCACAACGACGAGGCCGACATCACCGAGCTCGACCCCTACCGGCGCGAGCTCGACACCGCCGCCAAGGCCGAGGGCTACCGGGTCACCCTGCTGGCCTTCCTGATGAAGGCGGCGGTCTCCGCGCTGCGCCAGTTCCCCGAGGTCAACAGCTCCCTGTCGCCGGAGAAGGACAGCCTGATCCTGAAGCGGTACCACCACATCGGGATCGCCGTCGACACCCCCGGCGGCCTGGTCGTGCCCGTGATCCGCGACGTCGGGGCCAAGGGCATCACCGAGCTGAGCAAGGAGCTGGGGGAGGTCTCCAAGAAGGCCCGCGACGGCAAGCTGTCGCCCGCCGACATGTCCGGCGGCACCTTCACCATCTCCAGCCT
>CALGFH010000091.1 GCA_937881255.1 uncultured Actinomycetes bacterium | reverse complement strand
CCACCCGGTCGAGTGGTATGGCCCGCATGCACCATACGCACGGCTCTGCGTGGAGGTCCCAAGGCGATTAGTGGTTCGTGAGCGGCGGGAGGTAGAAGAGACCAAGGGATGAGGAACCGCCGGGATGCCGTGAACGACCACGAACCCACGACCCCCTGGGAAGGAGTGGATCGATGCCGTCCCCCCGGCACGTCCGATGGGGCTAGTTCGAACGAGCCATGAATACGTACCCCGAGTGGACCGGCTCGGGGTACGCTTGTTGGTGCTGATCTAAGGGCCCGCCGCGCGAGGAGGGCACGGGGATGCCGGCCAGGCTCAGGTGGTACGTCGGCGCCGTCGGTCTCGCCGGCCTGCTCGCGGTCGCCCTGCTGCTACCCACCCTCGACCTCGACCGCGTCCGCGAGGTCGGCGGGGCCATCGCCCTGTTCGCCGGCTTCGTCGTGGGCGGCGAGCTGGTCTCGCTGCGGCTCCTGCGCGACAACCGGGTCAAGGACCTGGCCGTCACCACCACCTTCGCCTACGGCCTGGTGCTCCTGGCCGGCACGGCCGTGGCCGTGCTGGTGTTCGTCTTCGCCTCGATGGCGGCCGACCTCAGCCAGCGCAAGCCGGCCGTCAAGACGCTGTTCAACGCCGCCCAGTGCGCCCTCGCCCTGGCTGCCGGCGGGGCCGTCTACCACGCCCTCGGCGGCGGGTACGAGATCACCACCGCCGCCCTGCCCGCCCTGGCCGCCGGCGGGCTGGCCTTCATGGTGATCAACCACCTGCTGGTCAGCGTCGTGATCAGCCTCGACCAGGGCGTGCCCATCGTCCAGGGCCTTGGCCGCGACGACCTGCGCCTGGAGCTGGGCAGCTCGGCCATGGTCCTGGCCCTGGCCCCGGTGGCGGTGGTGGTGGCCGAGCGGAGCCTGCTGCTGCTGCCGGCCCTGATCCTGCCCCTCGGGGCGGTCTACCTCGCCTCCAAGGCCGAGGTGCGGGCCAAGCACGACCAGGCCGAGGCCGAGGAGGCGGCCGAGCGCCAGCGCCGCCTCACCGTCCAGGAGCAGGAGGTGGTCCGCCGCCTCCAGGAGGCCGACCGGCTCAAGGCCGACCTGATCTCGACCGTCTCCCACGAGCTGCGCAGCCCCCTGACCACGATCGTGGGCGTCTTCGGCATCCTGCGGGTCCGGCGCGACCGGGTCAGCCCAGAGGAGCGGGACGAACTGGTGGCCATGGGCATCCAGCAGAGCGAGCGGCTGCACCGCATGATCGAGCAGCTGCTGCTGACCGCCCGCTTCGAGCAGGCCGACGGGGTCGCCTCGCTGCGGGCCGACCGGGTCGAGCTGGACGCCACCGACCTGGTCCGCCAGGCCGCCGCCGAGGCCAGGGCCCGCCACCACGACCGGCGCATCGCCATCGAGACCAACGGGTCCCTGCCCGTCCGGGTCGCCCAGGAGGCGGTCGTGCAGGTCCTCGGCAACCTGCTCGACAACGCCTGCAAGTACTCGCCCGACGGCGAGCCGGTGCGGCTGTCGGGGATCCGCGAGGGCGCCGAGGCGGTCCTGGCCGTCGAGGACGCCGGCCCCGGCATCCCCGAGGCCGAGCGCCAGCGCATCTTCGACCGCTTCACCCAGCTGGAGCGCAACATCCAGCGCCGCGCCGGCGGGGTCGGCCTCGGGCTCTACATCGCCCGCCAGCTGGCCCGCAGCCAGGACGGCGACCTCCTGGTGGTCGACCCCACCGGCGACCACGGCGCCCGCTTCGAGCTCCACCTCCCCCTGCTGCCGGAGACCGCCGGCTCCTGACGCCGTTCCGAGATCGGGCGTTTTCACGTACGTCCAGGGGTTAGTCAAGCCTCTGTTGCCCAACCGGGCATTCAAGGCAAGCAGGAAGGAGACGCCATGAGCCAGTACGGCACCGAACCGGCCGGCGCCACGGCCTACGGCACGGAGCCGGAGTTCGGCACCGAGCCGGTCTACGGCACCGAGGGGTCGACCACCGGCCAGGTCAAGGACCAGGTCAAGGAGAAGGCCCAGGTGGCCCAGGACAAGGCGCGGGGCGCGATGGGCCAGGCCAGAGGGCGCATCAGCGACCAGGTCGACCAGCGCTCGACCCAGGCCGGCGAGCGCATCGCCGGGACCGCCTCGGACGTGCGCTCGATCGCCGACGAGCTGCGCAACCAGGGCAAGGACGCGCCCGCGAAGCTGGCCGAGCAGGTCGCCGGCCAGGCCGACCGGGTGGGCGACTACCTCAAGGGAGCCAGCGGCGACCGGATCCTGCGCGACGTCGAGGACTTCGCCCGCCGCCAGCCCATGCTGGTCGCGGCGGCCGGTCTGGCCCTCGGCTTCGCCGCCTCCCGGTTCCTCAAGGCCTCGAGCAGCCGCCGCTACGAGTCGGGCTACGACAGCTACGACGGCGGCTACGGCCGGACCTCTGTCACCAGCCCCTACGACACCAGGACGTCCTACACCACCGGGACGCGCTACGAGACCGAGGTGCCGGTCGTCGGCACCTACGACGACGCGCGGAGGGTGTGATGGCCTCCCAGGTTCCGGGCGACACCGAGGACCTGCGGGATCGGTCGTTGGGTGAGCTGCTCAAGCAGCTCTCGGAGCAGACCACCCGGCTGGTCCACCAGGAGCTGGAGCTGGCCAAGGCCGAGATCACCCAGAAGGGCAAGCAGGCCGGCATGGGGGCCGGGCTGTTCGGCGGTGCCGGCGCCATCGGGCTGGCCGCGCTCGGCGCCCTGACGGCCTGCTTCATCCTCGCCCTGAACGAGATCATGCCCGCCTGGCTGGCCGCCCTGCTGGTGGCCGTCGTCTACGGGATCGTCGCCTTCGTGCTGGTCAAGCAGGGCCAGGCCAGGATCAAGCGGGCCACCCCACCGGTGCCCGAGCAGACCATCGAGACGGTGAAGGAGGACGTGGAATGGGCCAAGA
>CALGFH010000090.1 GCA_937881255.1 uncultured Actinomycetes bacterium | reverse complement strand
GCGCTGGACGCCCAACGCCGGCTGGCCGCCCTGGCCACGCGGGACGTCACCGCATGGGCGTTCGCGCTGCCGTGGTTGCTCGACACGGCCACCCGGTTCCCGGGCCGGCTGGCCTCTGTGGTGCCAACCGCCGAGCCTCGATGAAGACCACGACCACGATGCTGACCAGCCGGTCGGCCAGCTGGGGCTCGTCTGTGGTCATCACCCGGATCGTACCGGGTGCGCCTGGCTGGCCTCCACCGCGACGTCCCCGACCAGGACGGTGGCCCGGGGCGAGCCGCGGGGGAGCACGACCTCGACGGCCAGGGCGGTCCCGGGCAGGTGGGCCTCGTGGGCGACCTCGACCCGGCGCCAGCCGGGGTCGCTGAGCACGGCCCCGATGGTGTCGGCGGCCACCCGCCGGCCGCGGGCCACCTCGAGCAGGGTCACCTGGAGCAGGGTGCCGGGCCGGCTGGCCCTGACCAGCAGGGTGGCGGCGTAGATCCGGCCCGGGACGCAGCGCCCCAGCCCGGGCAGGGCGATGCCCTGGTCGCCGGCGCCGGTGGCCGTGAAGCGGCCCGGCCGCCGCCCGGCCCCGACCGGCTCGGCCCCCTCGACCCGCGCCCCGCCCAGGGCCAGCCAGCCGGCCGACGGGGGATCGGCGGCCGGCTGGCCGGCGGCTCCGGGGGAGGTGACCGGCGGCCCGGTGCCAGGTGGGCTGGTGGCCGCCGGGGCGGCCCCGGGGGACGGCGGGTCGTCGGGGCGGCCGACCATCTGGCCGACCAGGACCACCAGGGTGAGCACGATCGCGACCGCCGCCAGCAGCCACTCCGCGACCTGATACTCACGGGCATCGGTCCTGGGCCGTCTGATGACGGCGAGGTGCCGAGGAGACTGCCAGTGCGGGCCCCTTCCCATACCTCCCGAGGCTCGCAGTCGCTGCCAACGCCCCGCTAACCGGTCAGGCCGGCCAAGGCGGCGAAGCTCTCGTCGACCAGGCCGGGCAGGTCCTGGCCGGGGTCGAGGACCCAGCGCTCGTAGGCGGCCTGGAAGCAGGCCAGGGCGACCTTGGGGACCAGCAGGGCCTCCGGCCAGTCCGAGCCCCTGGCCACCAGGCGGGCCGCGATCGCCTGCTCCCAGCGCACGGTCTTGGCCAGGCGCCGGGCCTGGAGGGCCGGGGTGGTGGCGATCAGCCGCTCCCGGGCCAGGCGGCGGGCCGGGTCGGCGGCGCTGGCCGCGGCCAGGGCGCGGGTCGCGCGCCGGGCCAGGTCGAGCACGGGCTCGTCCCCGGGGGCGTCGTCGAGGGTCTGGTCGATGACCGCGAGCAGCCGCTCGTCCTCGGCGAAGAACAGCTCCTCCTTGTCGGCGAAGTAGCGGAAGAAGGTCCGCCGGGAGATCTCGGCCGCGGCCGCGATCTGGTCGATGGTGGTCCGCTCGAACCCGCGCTCCTCGAACAGCCCGGCGGCCCCGGCCACGATCGCCTCGGCCGTCCGCCGCTTGCGCCGCGCCCGCAGTGACTCCGCCATGCGGCCGAGCATAGGTGATTGCGGCGCACCATGCCACTTGACACGCTATGCCAAAATGTCACTCAGTGACAGTAGCCGATCGCAGGAGGCCGCCGATGGCCGTGGTCCTGGCCCGGATCCGGATGCCGCTGATCTACCTGGGGCTGGCCGCGATCGCGGTCGACAGCTTCCTGGTGGACCTTCCCCGCTGGCCGCTGCTGGCCCTGCTGGCCGTCGCCTTCGCCGTGTACCTGCGCCTCGGCACCGTGCGCCGCCCGCCGGTCGAGGTGGCCCCGCCGGTGACCGGGCGCTGGCTGGCCTACAACAGCCCGGCCGACCGGGTGCCCAGCCACCACCTGCACGCCTACGGCCAGACCTACGCCATCGACCTGGTCAGCGACCCGGCTGGCGGTCGGCGCCCCGGCCTCGCCTGGTGGCCCCTGGCCCGGCGCCCGTCCGACTTCCCCGGGTTCGGCCAGCCGGTCCTGGCCCCCGCCGACGCCACCGTGGTCCGGGCCCACGACGCCGAGCGCGACCACTGGAGCCGCACCTCACCGCCGGCCATGCTCTACCTGGTCGCCGAGGGGACGGTCCGCGAGCTCCTCGGGCCCGGGCGGATCCTCGGCAACCACCTCGTGCTCGACCTGGGCGACGGGGTCTACGCCGCCCTGGCCCACCTGCGCCGCGGCTCGCTCCGGGTCCGCCCGGGCGACCGGGTGGCCGCCGGCCAGCAGCTGGCCGCCTGCGGGAACTCCGGCAACTCGACCGAGCCCCACCTGCACTTCCAGCTCATGGACCACCCCAGCGTGCTCCTGGCCGCCGGCCTGCCGCTGCGCTTCGGTCAGGCCGGCCTGCCCGGCAACCTGGAAGCCCTCGCCGGCGCTCAGGTGCGCAGCCCCCAGCCGTAGGGGAACAGGGGGTCGTAGTCCCGGTCGCCGACGTTGATCGGCTCCTGCTCCAGCGTGCGCGGCCAGGTCATCGAGAGGCGGCCGGTGAACGGCCGCTCTCCGAACAGCACGTCGGCCACGCCCTCGCCCTGGCTGCCGGGCAGCCACGACGCCACCAGGGCGTCCATCTGGCGGAGCTGGTCGGTCAGGATCATCGGCCGGCCGGAGACGACCACCACCACGCAGTCGTCGATGGCGCCGCAGACCCGGTCCACGGCGGCCCGGTCGGCGGCGTTGAGCCGCATCGTCTTGGGCTCGCGGGGCACGCCGTTGTCCTGCCACTGCGGCCCGCCGACGTCGCCGAAGCCCTCGGCGTACGGGGTCTCGCCCACGACCACGACGCCGACGTCGTTGCCGGCGGTCGGGGCCGAGGCGTCCTCGCTGAAGGTGACCTCGGCATCCGGGGCGACCTGACGGATCCCCTCCAGGATGGTGTTGCCGGGGATGATGTCGCCGGACAGGCCCTGCCAGGCCACCGTCCAGCCGCCGGCCTGGTTGCCGATGTCGTCGGCGTTGCTGCCGGCCACGTAGATCCGCTCGTGGCCGGACAGGGGCAGCACCTTGCCCCGGTTCTTGAGCAGGACCTGCGAGGAGGCCACGGCCCGGCGGGCCAGGGCCCGGTGCGGCGCCGAGCCGACCTCGGAGAGGTGGGTCCGGTCGGTGAACGGGCGCTCGAACAGCCCCAGCTCGAACTTCTTGGTCAGGATGCGCCGCACGGCGTCGTCGACCCGGGCCTCCGAGACCCGACCGGCGGCGATCTCGGCCAGCAGGGTGGTCTCGAAGTCCTGGTAGCTGAAGGGCTCCATGAACATGTCGATGCCGGCGTTGAC
>CALGFH010000089.1 GCA_937881255.1 uncultured Actinomycetes bacterium | reverse complement strand
GGCGCCGGCAGGGCGGGCACGGGGGTGGGGGCGGCCCGGCCCGCCCCCGCGGCCGAGCGGGCCCACCTGGCCCGGTCGACCAGGCCGGAGACGTCCAGCACGAGCAGGATCGACCCGTCCGGCTCCAGGCTGGCCCCGGCGAGCAGGGCGAGCCTGGGCAGCAGCCGCCCGAGGTCCTTCACGACCAGGTTGCGCTGGCCCAGGAGCGCGTCGACCCGGAAGGCGTGCCGGCGGGTCATGCTGGCCAGCACCACGGCCGGGCTGTCGCTCGCCGGGGCCTCGCCCTGGCCGGCGCTGACGCCGAGGGTTGCGGCCAGGTCGGAGACGGGCAGGATCGTGTCCCGGGTCCTGATCACGACCTGGCCCTCGACGTGGTCCTCGGACCAGCCCGCGGCCTCGGCGCTCACCACCGAGTGCATGGGGATGCCGAAGCGCCGGCCGGCCGTCTCGACCAGCAGGCACGGGAGGACGGCCAGGGTGATGGGGACGCTGAGGCGGAACTCGCTGCCCGAGCCGGGCTCCGAGTGCACCTCGACCCGGCCCCGGACCGAGGCCAGGCTGGCCCGGACGACGTCGAGGCCGACGCCCCGGCCCGACACCTCCGAGACCGCCGGCGCGGTCGACAGGCCGGAGCGGAAGATGGCGTAGATGGCCTCGTCGTCGCCGACCCCGTCGAGGGCGTCGCCGGCCTCGCCGGCCCGCTGGCGGACCTGGGCCAGGTCGATGCCCCGGCCGTCGTCGGCCACGGTGACCACGACCTCGGAGCCGAGCTGGGTCGCGTGGACCCTGACCGTGCCGTAGCGCGGCTTGCCGGCCGCCAGCCGCTCCTCCGGAGGCTCGATGCCGTGGTCGATGGCGTTGCGGACCAGGTGGAGCAGGGGGTCGGCGACCTGCTCGAGCACCCCTCGGTCGAGCTCGGTCTCCTGGCCGCGCAGCTCCAGCTCGACCGCCTTGCCGAGCGAGCGGGCCAGGTCGCGGGCGGCCCGGCGCAGCGGCTCGGCGATGGTGCCGAAGGGGACCATGCGGGCCTGGAGGGTCCGCTCCTGGAGGCCCTCCAGGATGCGGCTCAGCTCGTGCAGCTCGGGGATGCCGGCCGGCTCGACCCCGAGCTGGTCGGTGACCAGGCGCCCGACCCGCAGGGCGGCCGCGGACGCCTCGCCCACCAGCCGGACCAGGTCGTCGAGCCGCTCCACCCGCAGCCGGACGGTCTCCCGCCGCTCTCGCCGGGCCGGAGGCTGAGCCGGCAGTTGCACCGGCGGCGCGGGGTCGGGGGCGGGTTCCGGGTCGGGGGCGGGCTCCGGGTCGGGGGCGGGCTCCGGGGCGGCCAGGGCCTCCGGGTCGGGCGGCTCCGGGTCGGGCGGGGGCGCCTCGGACGGCGGGTCGTGGAGGGTGGCGACCAGGTGGTCGGCCTGGGCGGCGCGGTCGTGGCCGGTCAGGACGGCCGGGACCAGCTCCCGCATCCCGTCGACGGCGCCCAGCAGGGCGTCGACCGTCGCCGGGGTCGCGGTCCGGTGGCCGCGGCGCAGCCCTTCCAGGACCTCCTCCATGGCGTGGGCGACCCGCAGGACGTCGGCCAGGCCGACGACGGCGGCGGCGCCCTTCAGGGTGTGGGCCTCGCGGAACACCGAGGAGAGCAGCTCCTGGTCGTCGCCGTTGCGCTCCAGCTCCAGCAGCAGCTCGCTCAGGGTGGCCAGCCGCCCCTCGGCCTCCTCGGCGAACATGGCCCGGAAGCGCGCCTCCTGGCCGGTGACCTCCACCTCATCTCCCTCCCGGCGGGTGGAGCTGGCCCATCAGGGCCAGCGGGTCGAGCATCACCGCGATCCGCTTGCCGGCGGCATAGGCGCCCACCGTCCCCCGGGCCCGCGTCGGGCCGACCAGCCAGGCCAGGTCGGCCGGCTCCGGCATCCCGGTCACCGACAGCCCGGCCGGGCCGTGGGCGGTCTGGACCACGACCGCGAACGGGCAGGCGGCCGTCGGCTCCAGGCCGAGCAGGACGCCGGTGTCGAGCAGGGGGACGATCTGCCCACGGACGTTGAACAGCCCCCTGACCGTCGGCGGGGCCATCGGGACCTCGGTGACGACCGGTCCGGCGACGACCTCCTGGAGGGCCACCGGCGGCAGCGCGTACCAGTCCCGGCCGACCGGCAGCAGGATCGCGCGGGTCATCGCCGCCTCAGCGCCGCTCGCCGGAGGCGTCGGCGGAGTGCTCCAGGTCGGCGGCCAGCGAGGCCAGCTCGCCGGCGGAGGCCGCGATCTGCTGGGCGGTGGCCGAGACCTGCCCGCTCGAGCTGGAGATCTGCTCCATGGTCACCACGACCTGGTCGGTGGCCGAGCGCTGCTGCTGGGTGGTCAGCCGGACCCGGGCGGTGGCGTCGGCCACCTCGCCGAGCAGGCTCAGGCCCTCCTGCATCTGGCGGGCGCTGCGCTCCATGTTGACCACGGTGGCGTTGGACTCCGTCTGAGCCCCCTCGATCACCTTGGCGATGTCGGCCGCCGACGCCTTGGAGCGCTCGGCCAGGCGGCGTACCTCGTCGGCGACCACCGCGAACCCGCGCCCGCCGTCGCCCGCCCTTGCCGCCTCGATGGCGGCGTTGAGGGCCAGGAGGTTGGTCTGGTCGGCGATCTCGTTGATCAGGGCGATGGTCACCCCGACCTCGCCCACCCGGTCGGCCAGGGCCAGGGTGCGCTCGCCCGAGGCCCGGATGTCGAACTGGGCCTGCTCCAGGTTGTCGCGGGTGGTGCCGGCCTGGGTGGCCACGCGGTCGACCGTCTCGGCGATCGAGGCGGCCGCCCGGGCCAGCTCCTCCATCGTGGCCGAGGTCTGGGCGACCCCGCTGGACTGCTCGGCCGTGGTCGCGGCCAGCCGCTGGACGACGGCCGAGAGCTGGTCGACGTTGCTCCTGATGTTGGCCCCGGCCGAGTGGAAGGGCCGGGCGATGTCCCGCAGGACGAGGTGGATGAGCAGCGCCGCCAGCGCCACCGCGACCAGGGTGACCAGCACCGGCACCACCACGGCCGCCCACCCCCGGCCGGCGGTGGCGCGCTGGGTGACGCTGACCACCGCCAGGGCGGCGACGAAGACGCCGACCAGCAGGGCGAGGTACCCCTTCACCGACATCCGCACGTCCAGCTCCCGGCTCGGACCGTTTCCTACCTGGTGGTATCGGGTCCCGGCGGGCCCGGTTGAGCCGCCGGCCACCGTTGACGCCCGCCGGCTGGGCGGCTTGGATGTCGACCGTGGACACCTGGGACCCGGCGCGCTACGAGCGGTTCGCGGCCGAGCGGGCCGCGCCCTTCCACGACCTGCTGTCGCTGGTCGGGCCCGTGCCCGGCGGCCGGGTGGTCGACCTGGGCTGCGGCAGCGGCGAGCTGACGGCCCAGCTCCACCGGCGCCTGGAGGCCGCCGAGACGCTCGGCCTGGACAGCTCGCCGGCCATGCTGGAGCGGGCGTCAGAGCTGCCCGGCGACGGCCTCCGGTTCGCCCAAGGCGACATCGCCAGCTTCGACGAAGGCGGCTGGGACGTGGTCTTCTCCAACGCCGCCCTCCACTGGCTGCCCGACCAGGAGGAACTGCTCGAGCGGCTGGTCGCCACCCTCAACCCGGGCGGCCAGCTGGCCGTGCAGATGCCGGCCAACCACGACCACCCCTCGCACGTGGTCGCCGCCGAAGTCGCCGCCGCCGAGCCGTTCCGGGCGGCCCTGGACGGCTACCGCCGCGAGTCGCCGGTACGTGAACCGGAGTGGTACGCGGCGCTGCTCGACCGCCTCGGCCTGACCCCCCAGCACGTCCGGCTCCAGGTCTACCTGCACCACCTGCCCGCCCGCGACCAGGTGGTCGAGTGGGTCCGGGGCACCCTGCTCACCGACTACCAGGCCCGCATGCCGGAGGAGCTGTTCACCGAGTTCCTGACCGCCTACCGCGAGCGCCTGCTGCCCCGCCTGGAGGACGCCCGACCGTACCCTTATCCATTCAAGCGCCTCCTCTTCTGGGGTCGCCGCGGCGGATCCTGACGGGGTCCCGCCCGGCTTGGGCGTTCGGCCCCGTGCCGTTGGGTGGCACGGTGGGTCGGGGCCCGGGCCTTCGGGCGCCATGAAGGTAACTGATGGGGTGGGTCGGTTGTTCGGGCTCCATGCGGTCGCTTGGCTCGGGGTTCGGCTCGGGCCCCATGCAGTTGCCTGGCTCGGTGGCCCGGGGTCCTCAGGCCCATCCGGTTGCCGGGCGTGGTGGGTCGGGGCTGCTTCCGGCGCGCGAGGGTGCCCCCGAGCTGCTGGTCGGGTCAGGCGGCGCTGGGTTGTCGCCGGGCGCTGGGATGTCGCCGATGCGGTGGGGTGGCGATCAGCCGGCCGTCGGGACCTCGTTGCAGCCGCCAGCCGCCCTCATGGACGGCGCGGTGGTGGGCTCGGCACAGCAGGGCCAGATTGGCCAGGTCGGTGGGGCCGCCATGGAGCCAGTGCCGCAGATGGTGGGCTTCGCACCAGGCCAGGGGCCGTTCACAGTTGGGGAAGACACAGCCGCCGTCGCGGACGGCCAGGGCGCTGCGTTGGGCGGGTTGGATGACCCGGGTGGTCCGGCCGACCTCCAGCGGCTGGGTC
>CALGFH010000088.1 GCA_937881255.1 uncultured Actinomycetes bacterium | reverse complement strand
GTCGACCTCGTGCTCGCGCTTGTAGGCGAGCCAGGTGTCGATCACGTCCTGGGTGAAGACGTCGCCTTCGAGCAGGAACTCGTGGTCGGCCTCGAGCGCGGCCAGGGCGTCGTCGAGGGAGCCGGGGACCTGGGGGACCTCGGCCAGCTCCTCGGGGGGCAGCTCGTAGAGGTCCTTGTCCAGCGGCGCGGGCGGCTCGATCTTGTTGCGGACCCCGTCGAGGCCGGCCATCAGCATGGCCGCGAAGGCCAGGTACGGGTTGCAGGACGGGTCGGGGACCCGGAACTCGACCCGCTTGGCCTTGGGGCTGCGCGAGTAGAGCGGGATGCGGGCCGCGGCCGAGCGGTTGCGCTGGGAGTAGACCAGGTTGACCGGGGCCTCGTAGCCGGGGACGAGCCGCCGGTAGGAGTTGGTGGTCGGGTTGGTGAAGGCGGTCAGGGCCGGGGCGTGGGCCAGCAGCCCGCCGATGTACCAGCGGCCCAGGTCCGACAGCTGGGCGTAGCCGGACTCGTCGTAGAACAGCGGCACCCCGTCGGTCCAGAGGCTCTGGTGGGTGTGCATGCCCGACCCGTTGTCCTGGAAGATCGGCTTGGGCATGAAGGTGACGGTCTTGCCGGCCTTGAGGGCCGTGTTCTTGATGATGTACTTGAACAGCATCAGCCGGTCGGCCGTCTCCAGCAGGGTGCCGAAGCGGATGTCGATCTCGGCCTGGCCGGCGGTGCCGACCTCGTGGTGCTGGACCTCGACCGGGATGCCGGCCGCCTCCAGGGCCAGGGCCATCTCCGAGCGCAGGTCCTGGTAGTGGTCGGTCGGCGGGACCGGGAAGTAGCCCTCCTTGTAGCGGGGCTTGTACCCGAGGTTGCGCCCGCCCTCCTCGGCGCCGGAGTTCCAGGCGCCCTCGACCGCGTCCACGTAGTAGTAGGCGGAGTGCTGGTCCTGGTCGAAGCGGACCGAGTCGAAGATGTAGAACTCGGCCTCCGGGCCCCAGTAGGAGAGCTGGGCGATGCCGGATCCCTCCAGGTACTTCTCGGCCTTGGCGGCCACGTGGCGGGGGTCGCGGGTGTAGGGCTCGCCGGTGACCGGGTCCTTGACGAAGCAGTTCAGGACCAGGGTCGGGTGGGTCCGGAACGGGTCCAGCACCGCCGTGCCCGGGTCGGGGACCAGGATCATGTCCGACTCCTGGATCTCCTGGAACCCCCGGATCGAGGAGCCGTCGAAGCCGAAGCCCTCGTCGAAGCTCTCCTCGGTCAGCTCGTGCGCCGGGACCGAGAAGTGCTGCATCAGGCCGGGCAGGTCCGCGAACCGCAGGTCGACGATCTGGACCTCGTTGTCACGGATCAGGTTGAGAACGTCTCCGGGGGAGTCCGTCACGGGCGGTGCCTCCTTCTCATTTGGGCAGACAGGGGCGACGCTAGCAACCGGCGTTTGCCGCCCGGTTGCCTGTTTGTTTCGCCGGAGTAAACCAGACCGGACCGCCGTTCAGGCGCCGCGGGCGAAGTCGAACCGGCGCGCCTTGGGCGGGGCCAGGGAGGCGTCGAACCACTGCAGCACCGGCTGGCCGTGGGGCACGCTGGTGGCGTCGTCGACCGCCCTGGTCACGATCACCTCGTAGATGGTCGGCGGCCGCGGCTCGGCCCCCGACCTCACCTGAGCCGTCCCGTCCGCCCGCGGGCTGGTGGACCCGGCCAGGGTCCAGCCCGCCCAGTTGCGCAGGAACACGAGATAGCGCTCATCCCCGGCCACCGGTTCCAGCCCCTCCAGCTCCACCACCGACAGCCAGGTCCCCGGCCGGTACGACAGCCGCCCGCCGGGGTCGGGTGGGGGTGGGGCCTGCCCGCCCGCCGCCGGGGCTGTGGCCGGGGCCGGGGGGAGCTGGTGGGTGACCTTGTCGGGGGCGGACAGGACGGCGGCGGCCTGGGCGGCGTGGCGGTCCTGGTCGAAGGCGCGGACGGCCCGGAACCCGAGCCAGGCGACGGCGACGACCAGGAGGACGACCAGGACCCGGCGGGCCACGGCTAGGCGTCGGCGGCGGCCCAGGCGGGCAGCCGGCCGCGCTGCTTGCGGACCGCGGCCTTGTGCATCTCGCCGGCGTGGTAGCTGGAGCGGACCAGCGCCCCGGACTCGACGTGGGCGAACCCGAGGCCCTCGGCGTGCGCCTTGAGCTCGGCGAACTCCTCGGGCGGGACGAACCGCTGCAGGTTCAGATGAGACCTGGTCGGCTGCAGGTACTGGGTGATGGTCAGCAGCTCGACCCCGACCGAGCGCAGGTCGGCCATGGTCTGGAGGACCTCGTCGCGCTCCTCGCCCATGCCAAGGATCAGGTTCGACTTGGTCGCGCAGCCCTGGGGCAGCCACGCCCGCGACCTGGCCAGCAGCTCCAGCGACCCGGCGTAGGTGAACCCGGGCCGGATCCGCTTGTAGAGCCGGGGCACGGTCTCGACGTTGTGGCCCAGCACGTCCGGCTCGACCTCGGTGACCTGGCGCAGCGCCTCCGGCTTGCCGCGGAAGTCCGGGATCAGCACCTCGACCCCGCAGGTGGGCAGCAGGGCCCGGACCTGGCGGACCGACTCGGCGAACAGCCAGGCGCCGCCGTCCTCCAGGTCGTCCCGGGCCACCCCGGTGATGACCGCGAACGCCAAGCCCATGCGGCCGATGGCGTGGGCGACCCGGCGCGGCTCGTCGGTGTCGTAGCCCTCGGGCTTGCCCGAGTGGATCTGGCAGAACGGGCAGGCCCGGGTGCAGTGGTCCCCGCCGATCAGGAAGGTGGCCTCGCGGGCCTCCCAGCACTCGTAGATGTTGGGGCAGCCGGCCTGCTCGCACACCGTGTTCAGCTGCTCGTCGCGGACCAGGCCCTTGAGCTCGCGGTAGTTCGGGCCCTGGGACGCCTTCACCTTCAGCCAGGCCGGCTTGCGGGCGAAGGTGTCGTCGGTCGGCGGCGGGGCCGGGGTGCGGGGCAGCACCCCAAGGGTGCGGACCCCGGGCGGGATCACGGGCTCAGGCATGGACGGTCTCCGGGTCGTAGTCCTCCGCCGGCAGGTCCAGGGTAGCGGGGTCGACCGGGATCGGGGTGCGCTCCAGGCGCTCGGCCAGCCGGCGCTCGGCCACCGGGAGGGCCTCGGCCACCGGCACCTGGCGCCCGAGCAGGCTGGACAGCGAGCAGGCGGCCTTGTCGGGCATGCCGCAGGGCACGATGGCGTTGAAGTAGGCCAGGTCGGTGGCGCAGTTGAGGGCGAAGCCGTGGCTGGTCACCCCGCGCGAGACCCGCATGCCGATGGCGCCCAGCTTGGCCTCGCCGACCCACACCCCGGTCAGGTCGCCGCGCTCGCCCCGGGCCTCCAGCCCGAAGGCGGCCGCCACCTCGACCAGGGCCTGCTCGACCCGGCCGACGAAGCGCCAGATGTCGGGGCTGGGGTCGAGCCGGGTGATCGGATAGCCGACCAGCTGGCCGGGGCCGTGGTAGGTGACCTGGCCGCCCCGGTCGCTGCGGACCACCTCGGCCCCGTTGGCGGTCAGCCAGGCCGGGTCGGCGAGCACGTCGGCGTCGCTGCCGCGCTTGCCGATGGTGTAGACGTGCGGGTGCTCCAGCAGCAGCACGGTGTCGGGGATGGCGTCGGCCGCCCGGCGCTCGACCAGGGCCCGCTGCCAGGCCCAGGCCCGCCGGTAGGGCACGGTCCCGGCCCGCACCACCCAGAGCTCGTCCATCTACTCCCGTTCCAGGTTGAGGTCGCCCTCGAAGTCGGCCGCCTCCAGCACCTCTTTGACCTTGACCAGGAAGCGGGCGGCGTCGGCGCCGTCGATGATGCGGTGGTCGTAGGTGAGGATCCCGTACATCATGTGGCGGATCGCCACCACCTCGCCCAGCTCCGGGTCCTCGACCACCACCGGCCGCTTGACGATCGCCGGGGTGGCGAAGATGGCCGCGTTGGGCTGGTTGATGATGGGGGTGTCCCAGACCGCGCCCCGGCTGCCGGTGTTGGTCAGCGAGATGGTCGAGCCGGACAGCTCGTCGGGGCCGATCTTGCCGTCGCGGGTCCGCTTGGCCACGTCGGCGATGGCCTTGGCCAGGCCGGCCAGGTTCAGGGACTCGGCGTTCTTGACCACCGGGACGAACAGGCCCTTGGGGGTGTCGACGGCCACGCCCAGGTGGACGTCCTGGTAGATGTGCAGGTTGCCCTCCTCGTCCATGGCCGAGTTGACGTTCGGGTACTCGCGGATGGCCGCGATCAGGGCCAGGACGGCGAACGGCATGGGGGAGAGGGAGACGCCCTCGCGCTGCTTGAACTCCTCCTTGGCCCGCTCCCGGAGGCGCATGACCCTGGTCATGTCGATCTCGACGGCGCTGGTGAGCTGGGCGCTGGTCTGGAGCGAAGACACCATCCGCTCGGCGATCACCTTGCGCAGCCGGGTCGCGGGGACGACCTCCTCGCGCAGGCCCTTGGTCAGGGGCACGGCCACCCGCGGCGGGGCCGAGGGGGCGGCGGCTGCTGCCTTGCCCTTGGGCTCCTTGGCCTTGGCGGCCGGCTCGGGCTCCGGCTCGGCCGGCGCCTCCGCCTGCTCCTGGTCCTCGGCGGCCTCCTCGGCCTCGG
>CALGFH010000087.1 GCA_937881255.1 uncultured Actinomycetes bacterium | reverse complement strand
CCCGATCGGCGTGGGCCGTTCGACCCTGGTCGCGCCGGTGGTTCGCAGGTACTCCTTGCGGTAGGGGGAAGGTCTCGCCCCGATGCGGAGGGAGCGTGGGTGGCATGGCCGGGTCACGCGGCCTGGAACGGCTGACCGCCCAGGACCTGCTCATGCTGTGGGCGGACGACTTCGGCTGGTCCGAGGACATCGGCGTGCTGGCCGTCCTGGACGGCGCCCGGCTGCTGGACGGTGACGGCCGCGTCCGGGTCGACGAGGTCCGTCGGCGGCTGGAGCCGAGGCTGCACCTGGTGCCGCGCCTGCGGCAGCTGCTGTGCCGGCCCCGGTGGGGGCTGGGCTGGCCGCTGTGGGTCGACGCGGCCTCCTTCGACCTCGCCGACCACGTGCGGGTGCACCCGCTGGCCCCTCCGGGCGACGAGGCCCAGCTGCTGGCCGCCTGTGCCGAGCTGTACCGGCGCCGGCTGAACCCGGCGCGGCCGCTGTGGGAGGCGTGGTTGCTGCCCGGGCTGCCGGGCCGGCGGGTTGGCCTGTTCCTGCGCGCCCATCACACCCTGGCCGACGGGGTGGCCGGGATGGCGGCCTTCGGCGCGCTGCTGGACCTCGGCGCCGACCCGCCCGTCCCGGTGGCGCCGGCGTGGGCGCCGGCCCCACCGCCGTCAACCGGCGACCTGCTCCGCGACAACCTGCGCCGGCGCCTGCGCGGGCTTGGCCGGGGGCTGTCGGCCCTGGGCCGTGCGGGCGGGCCGCGGGGCGCCTCGCTTGGGGTGTGGCGTGAGTTCCTGGCCGAGCGTGCCCCCCGGACCAGCCTCAACCGCCCGATCGGGGCCGACCGCCGGCTGGCCGTCGTCCGCGGCCGCCTGGAGGTGGCCAGGCAGGTCGCCCACGCCCACCGGGCCAAGGTCAACGACGTCGTCCTGGCCGCCGTGGCCGGCGGCCTGCGCCAGCTGCTGGCCGGCCGCGGCGAGGACGTCCGGGAGCTGGCGCTGCGGGTGATGGTGCCGGTCTCGCTCCACCGGGAGCAGCCGGGGCGGGCGAGCGGCAACCGGGACGCGGTCATGCTGGTGCCGCTGCCCCTGGGCGAGCCCGACCCGGTGCGCCGGCTCGAGCTGATCGCCGCCGAGACCGCCGCCCGCAAGGGCAGGGCCCGGCCGCCGATGGGGGGCGGGCTCTTCGGGCTCGTCGCCGTCCAGCGTGCCTGGTACCGGCTCCTGGCCCGCCAGCGGACGGTGAACCTCGTCGTCACCAACGTCCCCGGGCCGCCGGTGCCGCTGTACCTGGCCGGGGCGCGGCTGCTGGAGCTGTTCCCGGTGGCGGCCATCATGGGCAACCTGACCCTGGCGGTGGCCGTGCTCTCCTACGCCGGCCAGCTCAACCTCACCGCCATCGCCGACCGGGACACCTGCCCCGACCTGGAGGTGTTCGTCCAGGGCATGCAGGCCGCCCTCGACGACCTCGAGCGGTCGGTCTGCCATACTGAGGCCATGCGCTGGAACCTGCTGCTCAGGTAGCCGCGAACGCCAGGACGGCGTTCGCGGCGAACCCCTCGTGCCCTGGCCGGGGGGTTCTTCGTTTCCAGGGATGGCACGAGAGGTGTGGCCGATGACCGAGGCGTACGACCCGATCGAGGTGCAGGGCCGGTGGCAGGCGCGCTGGGCGGCCGACCGCCTGCACGAGGTCGACGTCGAGCGGGCCGACGACGACCGGTTCTTCTACAACCTGGTCGAGTTCCCCTACCCGTCCGCCGAGGGGCTGCACGTCGGCCACGCCTTCACCTACAGCGGGGCCGACACCTACGGGCGCTGGCTGCGCATGCGGGGGCGGACGGTGTTCCAGCCGATCGGCTTCGACGCCTTCGGCATCCACACCGAGAACTACGCCCTGCGGGTCGGCGAGGACCCGGCCACGCTCACCGGCCGGACCATCGTCCGCTACCGCGGGCAGCTGGAGCGGCTGGGCGCTGCCTGGGACTGGGACCACAGCGTGACCACCAGCGACCCCGCCTACTACCGCTGGACCCAGTGGCTGTTCCTGCGCCTGCACGAGGCCGGGCTGGCCGTCCGCGAGCAGGCGCCGGTCGTCTGGTGCCCCTCCTGCCTGACCGTGCTGGCCAACGAGCAGCTGGAGGGCGACCGCTGCGAGCGCTGCGGCACCAGGGTCATCCGGCGGGTCATGCGCCAGTGGTTCCTGCGCATCACCGCCTACGCCGACCGGCTGGTCGACGGCCTGGAGGGGCTCGACTGGCCGGAGACGGCCAAGAACCAGCAGCGCGAGTGGATCGGCCGCTCGGCCGGGGTCGAGGTCGACTTCGAGCTGGACGGCGGCCGGCTCTCCACCTTCACCACCCGGCCCGACACCCTGTTCGGGGTGACCTTCCTGGCCGTGCCGCCCGACCATCCCGGCCTGGACGGCCTGGTCGCCGGGACCGGCCAGGAGGCGGCGGTGGCCGCCTTCGCCGAGGAGGCCGAGCGGCGGGCGGTGGCCGGCCGGGACCGGGACCGGCGCGGGGTGCCGACCGGCCGCAGCGCCCGCCACCCGCTGACCGGGGCGCCGGTGCCGATCTGGGTGACCGACTACGTGGTGGCCGGCTACGGGACCGGGGCCGTGATGGGGGTGCCGGCCCACGACGAGCGCGACCTCGCCTTCGCCACCGCGGTCGGCCTGCCGGTGGTGGACGCCGAGCTCGCCGAGGACATCGCCGACCGGCTGGAGGCGCTCGGCCGCGGCCGCCGGGTGACCCGCTACCGGCTGCACGACTGGCTGATCTCGCGCCAGCGCTCCTGGGGGCCGCCGATCCCGATCGTCTACTGCGACCGCTGCGGGACGGTGCCGGTGCCCGACGCCGACCTGCCGGTGCTGCTGCCCCGGGTGCCCGACTTCCGCCCGACCGGCAGCGGCCGCTCGCCGCTGGCCTCGGTCGCCGACTTCGTGGCCACCTCCTGCCCGTCCTGCGGGGGGCCGGCCACCCGGGAGACCGACGTGTCGGACACCTTCCTGGACTCGGCCTGGTACTTCCTGCGCTACCCGTCGGCCGGGCGCGACGACGTGGCCTGGGACCCGGAGCTGACCGGCCGGCGGCTGCCGGTCGACAGCTACAGCGGCGGGCCCGAGCACGTCGTCCGTCACCACCTGTACGCCCGCTTCGTGACCATGGCCCTGCACGACCTCGGCCTGGTGCCCTTCGCCGAGCCGTTCCCGAGGCTCCGGCTGCACGGCTTCCTGCTCAAGGACGGGGCCAAGATGTCCAAGTCCCGCGGCAACGTGGTCGTGCCCGACGTCTACGTGAACCGGGTCGGCGCCGACAACCTCCGCATGTACCTGCTGTTCTGCGCCCCCTGGGAGGACGGCGGGGACTGGAGCGACGCCGGCCTGGCCGGGATCGAGCGCTTCTCGGCCCGCGCCTGGCGGCTGCTGACCAGCTCCGGGCAGCCCGGCCCGGGCGGGGTCGACCTGCGCCCCCTGCATCAGGCGGTGGCGGCCGTCGGGCGCTCGATCGAACGGCTCAAGTTCAACACCGCGATCTCGGCGCTGATGGAGCTGCTGCGCTGGGCCCGCCGGGAGCGGCCGGCCATGGACGCCGCCGAATGGGAGCGGGTGGCCAGGACGTTCACGCTGCTGCTGGCCCCGCTCGCCCCCCACCTGGCCGAGGAGCTGTGGTCGCGGCTGGGCGGTCCCTACCCGGTGGTCGCCCAGCCCTGGCCAGAGCCCGACCCCGACGC
Source organism: uncultured Actinomycetes bacterium (assembly GCA_937881255.1). Lineage (GTDB taxonomy): Bacteria > Actinomycetota > CALGFH01 > CALGFH01 > CALGFH01 > CALGFH01. The sequence continues at coordinate 5,536 of CALGFH010000087.1, read as the reverse complement.
GCTCGCCGAGCGCCAGGTCACCCTGGTCGTCCAGGTCGCCGGCAAGCTCCGCGACACCCTGCCGGCCCCGCCCGGGCTCGACCGCGACCGGGCGGTGGCCCTGGCCCTGACCAGCGAGCGGGTCCGCCGCCACCTCGGCCACGGCCAGCCCCGTGACGCCGTCTACGTGCCCGACCGGCTGGTCAACCTGCTGCCCTGAGGACCCGGCCGCTCAGCCCCTGGCCTTGACCCAGGCCTTGAAGATCGCCCGGGCGGTGAGCAGGGCGACGATCGCCACCACCTGGCCCCCGATGGCGATCCGGGTGGCGTCGACCGCGGGCCGCCAGGTCAGCTCGCCCTCGCGGATGATGAAGGCCCCGACCGGGCGGGCGGTCATGCCGAAGCCGCCCCCCGACCCCTTGCCCTGGCTCTGCGGGTCCTCGCCGCCCCCGGCCCCGGCGGCGCCCTGGACCCGGGCGGCCGGGATGATGGTCAGGCCGTCCTTCTCGTACGGCTCCCCGAACACCCGCTTGACGGTCAGCGCGTCCCGCGCCTGGGCGGTGAACTCCTGCACGTCCATGCCTGCTCCCTCCGATCGCGCCAGCCTGCATTCTGAGATACTCCGCCGATGCGGGCACGCGACCTGGGCATCACCATCGGCACCGGCCGGCCCGGGCCGGGCAACGCGATCACCGACGTGGCCGGGGTCCGGGTCGGGCACGCCACCCTGATCCGGGGCGACGCCGTCCGCACCGGGGTCACGGTGCTGTTCCCCTCCGCCGACGACCCGGACACCGAGCCGGTGTTCGCCGGCTGCCACCGGCTGAACGGCAACGGGGAGCTGACCGGCCTGGAGTGGATCCGCGAGTCGGGCCTGCTCACCTCGCCGGTCGCGATCACCAACACCCACAGCGTCGGGGTGGTCCGCGACGCCCTGATCGCGGCCCGGCTGGCCGGCGGGCCCCGGAGCGAGGACGCCTGGAGCCTGCCGGTGGTGGGGGAGACCTGGGACGGGACCCTGAACGACATCGACGGCATGCACGTGCGCCCCGAGCACGTGCTCGAGGCGATCGGGGCGGCCTCCCCGGGACCGGTCCGGGAGGGCAACGTCGGCGGGGGCACGGGCATGATCTGTCACGGCTTCAAGGGCGGCATCGGCACCGCCTCCCGGGTCCTGGAGGAGGCCGACGGCGGCTGGACGGTGGGCGTCCTGGTCCAGGCCAACCACGGCGCCCGCGAGCGCCTGCGCATCGAGGGCGTGCCGGTCGGCCAGGAGCTGCCCGCCGAGGTGGTCCCGGTGCCGGGCGAGCCCGGCCCGGGCCGGGGCGGGTCGATCATCATCGTGGCCGCCACCGACGCCCCCCTGCTCCCGCACCAGTGCGACCGCCTGGCCCAGCGGGCCGGGCTGGGCGTGGCCCGCACCGGCGGCGCGGGCGAGAACTCCAGCGGCGACATCTTCCTGGCCTTCGCCACCGGCAACCGGGGGCTGCACGGCGACCAGCTCACCGTGCCCCTGGAGATGCTGGCCCTGGAGCGCATCGACCCGCTGTTCTACGCGGTCATCGAGGCCACCGAGGAGGCGATCGTCAACGCCATGGTTGCCGCCGAGACCATGACCGGCCGGGACGGGACCACCGCCCACCGCCTCGACCACGACCGCCTGGTCGAGATCATGGCCCGCTACCGTCCCCGCCCGGGCCGCTAGCCGCGCCGCCGGTCACGCCGGCTCGAACGCCTCACCGTCGGGGCTGGCCACCACCACGGTGTAGCCGTCGGGGTCCCTGACCCAGAGCTCGCGGTGCGCCGGGCCGTTGCCCTGGCCCTCGGGAGGGTTCCGGTGCGGCGGGAGCACGATCGTCGCGTCGAGCTCCTCGGCCCGGGCCACCACCTGGTCGAAGTCGGCGACCTCGCCGAACCACAGGAGCACGCCGTTGCCGGTCTCGTGGCCTGGGTCGCCGATCCGGCCGTGGTGGTGCGCGGTGTCCCGGTCGTGGAGCTGGAGCACGAGGGTCCCGGCGGAGAGCAGCCGCTCGTACTGGGGGCCGCCGTGGTCGCTCTGGAGGCCGAGGAGCCGCTGGTACCAGCGGCTCGACGCCTCGACGTCGCGCACCGCGACCATGGTCTGTGCCTGGGCGGCGCGAACCGGCGCCACGACGCCGATCCGGTTGCCGGCGGGGTCGTCGAGCTCGGCCAGCCAGCGCTCGCCGTTGTCGAGCCGCGGCCGCCCATGCACCCTGCCACCGCTGGTCTCGGCCAGCTCGAGGGTGGCCTGGAGATCGTCGGCACAGATCCACACCACCGGCCCGCCCGCGGGGGCGGGCGGGCGCTCGGTCGTCCACTGGCCGATCATCCCGGGGGCTTCGAAGCTGCCATGGCCGAGGTCGGCCGACCACCCGAAGACCGTCTCGTAGAACGCCGCCGAACGGGCGACGTCCTGGGCCGGCAGCTGCAGGTACCCGATCTGGCCGTGGGGCGGGTGCGGTGCCGTCGGGCCATGGTGGTCGCGGCTCACGTCGAGCTCCTCGCTGAGATGGTGGGTGGTGGAGGGCTGTCGGCGATCAGCAGCCGGCGGACCGAGCCGGCGAACCAGCGCTGGTACCGCTCCCGAGTCCAGTGGCGCTGCCGGGTGAGCCGGTCGAACACCGCCGGGTCCATGAGGACCCACACCGTGTCGATCGCCTCCTCCCGGGTGCATCCCGCCCGGAGCGGCGCCTTCCGGGCCAGCGCGTCGACCAGCCACGCGGCCGTGGTGGCCCGCTGGGCGATCATCTGACCGGACAGCTCGGCCAGCTCGGCGTCGCCCGGCGACGCCTCCAGGAGGGCCAGGACCAGGCCGGCCGACCGCGCCTGGGCCGGTCCGAGCACGCCGGCCACGATCCAGAGGAGCTCCTCGACCGTCTCCGCCCCCAGGGCCGCGCCGGCCCAGCTCCGATCGAGCACCGGCACCGGCTCGTCGTCGCCGGCGATGGCGACGTCGATCGCCGCCTTGAGCACGCGCGCCTTGGTGCCGAACAGCGATTCCACCGTCGGCACCGAGACGGCCGCCTCGGTCGCGATCGCCCGCATGGTCGCGCCCGCGTACCCGCGCCCGAGGAACACGGCCGTGGCCGCCCGCAGCACCCGCTGGCGCGTGCGCCGAGCCTGGGCCTCCCGGTGTGCGGACCGGTAGGCACGGACGACGCGCTGCTGGCTGGCTCCCACCCCTCCAGCATTGGCTATGGCTACACCATAGTCAATACCGGCCTCAGCCGAAGACGAGGCAGAACGGGTGGCCGGCCGGGTCGGCGAAGACCCGGAAGCCCTCCTCACGTCCGGTCGGGAGCCGGCGGGCGCCGAGCGCCAGCACCGCCTGCTCGGCCCGGTCGACATCGTCGACCCGGATGTCCAGGTGCAGCTGCTGCGGCCGCCGCGGGTCGGGGCAGTCGAGCACGGTCTTCTCCAGCCGTCCGATCATGGCCGAAGTATGCCCGACGGCCGCCAGGCCGCGTCATCGAGGTGACCACCAGGGGTCGACGAGCTGTCCGCATCCTGTAGGGTTCTGCGCGAGGTGGCGCGGAGCGGGAGCGGGGTGTGGCGCGGGTCGAGCGATGGGTGCCGGGGCTGCGCACGATGCGCGAGTACCGGCGCTCCTGGCTGGCCAGCGACCTGATCGCCGGGCTGGTGCTGACCGCCCTGCTGGTGCCGGTGGGCATGGGCTACGCCCAGGCGGCCGGGCTGCCCCCGATCACCGGGCTGTACGCCACCATCGTGCCCCTGGTCGCCTACGCCGCCTTCGGGCCCTCGCGGGTGATGGTGCTCGGCCCCGACTCGTCGCTGGCGGCGGTGATCGCGGCCGTGATCCTGCCCCTGGGCGGCGACGACCCCGAGACGGCGGTCGCCCTGGCCGGCGCCCTGGCCATCCTCACCGGGCTGATCATCATGGTCGCCGGCATCGCCCGGCTGGGGTTCGTGACCGAGCTGCTGTCGCGGCCGGTGCAGCTCGGCTACCTGTACGGGATCGCCGTCACCATCCTGGTCGGGCAGCTGCCCCGGCTGTGCGGCTTCTCGATCGAAGGCCGCGGGCTGCTCACCGAGATCAGGGACTTCGCCCAGGGCGTCGCCGACGGGCAGGTCAACCGGGCCTCCCTGGCCGTCGGGGTGACCGGCATCGTCGTGATCCTGGTCCTGCGCCGGCTCTGGCGGACGGTCCCCGGGGTCATGGTCGCCGTGCTCGTCGGCATCGCCGCCGTGGCCCTCTTCGACCTCGACCAGGAGGGCGTGCAGGTCCTCGGCGTGCTCCCCGAGGGCCTCCCGATCTTCGCCTTCCCGGCGGTCGAGCTGGCCGACCTGGGGGCGCTGTTCAGCGGCGCCCTCGGGATCGCCCTGGTCGCGGTGGCCGACACCACCGTGCTGTCGCAGTCCCTGGCCGCCCAGCGCGACGAGACGGTCGACCCCAACCAGGAGCTCCGCGCCCTCGGCGCCGCCAACCTGGCCGCCGGCTTCTTCCAGGGCTTCGCCATCTCCAGCAGCGCCTCCCGCACCCCGGTGGCCGTCGCCGCCGGCGCCCGCTCCCAGCTCACCCCGCTGGTCGGGGCCGTCGCCATCGCCCTGCTGCTGGTGGCCGCGCCGGGCGCCCTGCGCAACCTGCCCCTGCCGATGCTGGCCGCGATCGTCATCACCGCCGCCCTCGGGCTGATCGACGCGCCCGCCGTCCGGCGCCTGTACCAGGTCCGCCGCTCCGAGTTCGTCCTCTGGCTGGCCGCCTTTCTCGGGGTCGCCCTGCTCGGGGTGCTGGTCGGCATCTTCGTGGCCATCCTGCTGTCGCTGGCCGACTTCGTCCGCCGGGCCTGGCGCCCCCACGACGCCGTCCTCGGCCGCGAGGACGAGCTCAAGGGCTACCACGACATCGACCGCCACCCCAGCGCCCGCCGCATCCCCGGCCTGCTCCTGTACCGGTTCGACGCACCCCTGTTCTTCGCCAACGCCGGCTACTTCCGCCGCCGGGTCCGTGAGCTGGTCGCCGACGCCACCCACCCGGTCCGCTGGGTGGTGGTCGCCGCCGAGCCCATCACCGACGTCGACACCAGCGCCGCCGACAGCCTCCAGCAGCTGCTCGGGGAGCTGCGCCAGGCGAACGTGACCCTGGCCTTCGCCGAGGTCAAGGGCCCGGTCAAGGACCGCCTCCAGCGCTACGGCCTGTTCGACGCCATCGGCCCCGACCGGTTCTTCCCGACCATCGGCACCGCCGTCAACGGCTACATCGACGCCACCGGCACCACCTGGGTCGACTGGGAGGAGCGCCCCGACCCCACCGCCCCCGGCTCGTCCGGCGCAGACGGGTCAAGGGTCGCCGCCCCGGACAGGCCAACCCCCAACCCGCCCGGCTGAGCCCGCCGCCCAGATCGTCAGATGGGTCGGCCGGCCAGCACGAAGGTGCCGGGCGACCGCCGCCGGCCCTCAGAAGCCCCCCACCCAGAGGTGTACCATGCCCATCGGCCACGCCCCCCTAGCTCAGTCGGCAGAGCACATCCATGGTAAGGATGGGGTCGCCGGTTCGATTCCGGCGGGGGGCTCCACC